>JADGNL010000018.1 GCA_017883495.1 Methanomicrobiales archaeon
ATACGGCCGGCCTTTCGTCAGGGAACCGACGACCGAGGTCGGCACCTCCCCCCTCGTGATCGTCGATCTCCCCGTCCCGGAGACCCCCGGGGCCGCGGCCATCCTCGCGGCCGCCGGTGAGGCGATCGGGCGCGAGGTCCGCGAACAGGGCCTGTGCACCCTTCTCCTCATCGCCGGCGGGGAGGTGGTCGATCTTCGCTATCGCGAGCGCGACCTCGGGGCGCTGCTCAATCTCCTGAGCCTCCGCGTCCCCGATCCGGTTCACCCCCTGTACCGGGTCATGGACCCGCTCGTTCTCCTCGGGCGGCTGCAATCGATCGAGAGAGGTCTGCTCATCCCTTCGCAGCGGCTCGCGACCGTGCTCCGGGCGAACCTCAGGAGATCTATGAGATCCGCGTTCGAACAGGAGATCGATCACGCCATGACGAGCGCAGAGCATCGGGAGGTGGTGGTATACACGGCGTCGTCCTCCGAGGTCAGCCACCTGAATCTGATCGCCGCAGCCGCCCGCCGGCGGAGACGGCATCTCGTGATCCGATTCCCGCAAGCCGTCAGGGACTCCGTCTCCCCGCTCAGTCCGTATCCCCGGGTGGAGGCGATCTGATGCAGGTCTCCAGCACCATGCCCTTCCTTGCTCTTACTATTTCGTCGACGTACATCGCACTCGGCCCGATAAGATTCGATGCATGGATGAGTCCTCGAGCGCCGGCGGGCGGCCTGCCATGAAGAACTACGGCAATGGATTTGCCACCGGTGCCGCCCTGATCGGCGCAGCCGCCCTGCTCCTCCTTGCAGCCGCCCTGACGGGGAGAGGAGATATGACGAGCGCGACGCTCGTCCTCGTGGGTGTCGGCTGTTTTATCGGCGGCGTCTTTATTCTGACGCAGTTCCAGGGCGAATCCGCGCCCCCGTGGGTCGGGGGGCTCGCAGCCGCCGATCCCGTGATCGACCTTGCTCGCTTCTGCGCCGATCTCGGCCTGCAGGGCGATGCCCATCTCTTCCTCCGTGACAGAGAGATCGTCCAGATCGTGCCCGTCGGAGATCTTCCGCCGACACAACTGCCTCCCGACACCTATTCGTTCGTAAGCGAGGAGTACGGCGGCGGCGTTCAGCTGCTGCCCCCGGGCCGGTCCCTCTACGACCGGCTGGTCCGTGAGAACAATCTTGTCGTGCCCCACGATATGGCGAGGCTCTGCACCGCGATCCGCGAGGTCGGGGAGGATACGCTCGAGCTCGCGGAGAAAGTCGAGGCCGTTCCCGAAGGAGATCTGATCGAGATCCGGCTCTCGGGCTACCGGCTTTTTGACGGATGCAGCGCCATCCGGGCGGCCTCCCCCAAGTGCTGCACGATGATCGGCTGCCCGACGTGCAGCCTCTTCGCCTGTATGGCAGTCGCCGGCCTCGGCCGACCGTGCAAGATCGAGCACGTCTCGACCGACGAGAAGGAGCGGTCCGTCAGGCTGATCCTCCGCCCGCTGGACTGAACGGGGTCACAACATATTCGCTATCGGCCCCGTTCAGAGCCGCACGAGCACCGTCTTCTCTTCGCTCCAGGCTTCGAGGGCCTGGACCCCGTTCTCGCGTCCGAGCCCCGACTCCTTGACCCCGCCGAACGGCACCTCGGGCGGCACCTTCAGGTGGAGGTTCACCCAGACGATGCCCGCCTGGAGTCGGCGCGGCGCCTCGCGAATCGTCTCCGGGTTCCTGGTCCAGATCGAGGCGCCGAGGCCGAACCTGCTGTCGTTCGCGAGTCGGATCGCCTCGTCGAGATTCGAAAACCGGACGACCGGCAATACCGGACCGAAGACCTCCTCGGTCATCAGCGCCGACTCCGGGGCCACGTCCGTGACGACTGTCGGAGCGTAATAGGCCCCGGCGGAGCCCGGCGCACCCGGCACCGTTCCTCCGACCTCGACCGTCCCCTCATCCTTCTCGCGGACCCGGTCGACCAGGCCGCCGATCCGGTCGCGTGCGGCGATCGTGTTGAGCGGCCCCATGGTCGTGCCGGCCTCGAGCCCGTTGCCGACCCTGAGGCGACTCACGGAGGCCGTGAGCCGCCGCACGAACTCGTCGGCGATCGTCTCCTGGACGAAGAGGCGCTTGACGGCCGTGCAGACCTGGCCGCAATTGTAGTATCGGCCCGCTACCGCCCCCGCCACCGCGCTGTCCAGGTCCGCGTCGGCGCAGACGATCATCGGGTCCGAGCCGCCGAGCTCGAGCGTGATCCGGGCCACGCGGTCCGCCGCAAGTGCCATGACGCGTTTGCCCGTCGCCGACGAGCCCGTGAACGAGACCTTCCGGACTGCGGGGTCCGTGACCAGAGCCTCGCCGACGATCTCGCCCGGTCCGGTCACGACGTTCAGCACCCCCGCGGGGAGTCCGGCCTCGTGCAGACATTCGGCGAGGGCGAGAGGCGTGAGCGGGGCGGTCGAGGCCGGCTTCACGATCTGTGCGTTCCCGCAGAGAAGGGCCGGGACGGCCTTCCAGGCAAAGAGCAGGGCCGGCATGTTCCAGGGGATGATCGCGCCGGTCACGCCGATCGGCTCGTGACGGACCTCCGCCTCGAGCCCGCCGCCAAGCCGCACCCCGGAGTCCGAGAAACTCGAGGCGAGGCCAGCATAATACTCGAAGACGTTCGCGGCGCCCCGCACCTCGTCGACCGCCTCGCGAAGCGGCTTGCCCTGCTCCCGCGTCAGCTGCTCGGCGAGCCGGTCCGTCCGCGCGCGGATGAGCGTCGCCGCCCTGGCCAGGACCTTCCCGCGGTCGCGGGCGAGGGTCTCCCCCCAACCCGGTGCCGCTGCCGTCACCGCCTCGACCGCGGCCCGGAGGTCGTCCGCGTCCCCCAGCGGGACACGGGCGATCACCTCGCCCGTCGCGGGGTTCGTCAGCTCGAACGAGCGCCCCGAGGACGCCTCCCGTCGCTCGCCGGCAATCAGCATGGCTCAGTCTCGCCTCCTGACGCCTTTACGTCCCCACGTCCCATGCCGAGAGGTACCGCGCCTGCTCGTCCGTGAGGGAGTCGATCGCGATGCCGAGCGAGGCCAGTTTCTCACGGGCCACGGCCTCGTCGATCGCGGTCGGCACCTCGTAGACGCCGCCCGGCAGGTCCCGTCCGTGCCGGACGATATACTCGGCCGAGAGGGCCTGGACCGCAAAGGAGAGGTCCATCACCTCGATCGGGTGACCCATCCCCTTCGGGGTCGCGAGATTGACGAGCCGGCCCTCGGCGAGGACGTGGATGCGTCGGTCTCCGAGGGTGAACGTCTCGATCCCGTCGCGCTGCTCGGCCGCGCCGGCAAGCGCGCGGAGCCGGTCGAGGTCGATCTCGACGTTGAAGTGGCCCGCGTTCGCGAGGATCGCCCCGTCCCTCATCAGCAGGAAGTGGCGCTCGCCGATCACGCCGACATCCCCCGTCGTCGTGACGAAGATCTCGCCGCACGCGGCCGCCGCGTCCATGGGCATCACGTCGAAGCCGTCCATGTGCGCCTCGAGCGCGCGGCGCGGGTCCACCTCGGTCACGATCACCCGCGCACCCAGTCCCTTCGCCTTCCGCGCGAGACCGCGGCCGCAGTAGCCGTAGCCTGCAACGACGAACCGCTTGCCCGCCATCAGCACGTTCGTGGTGATCATCAGCGAGGCGAGCACGGACTCGCCCGTGCCGTGGACGTTGTCGAACGAGCGCTTCATCGGCGTATCGTTCACGGCGATGACGGGGAACTCGAGCTTCCCCTCGGCAGCCATCGCGCGGAGCCGGTGAATCCCGGTCGTCGTCTCCTCGCATCCGCCGATCACGCCTTCGAGGAGCTCGCGCCGGGACGTGTGGAGTCGGTGGATAAGATCCATGCCGTCGTCGATGGTCACGGTCGGTTTGGTGTCGAGCACGCGATCGATCGCGGCGTAGTATTCGTCGACCGGGCAGGCGTGCCGTGCATAGCACCGGATACCCTCGAACTCTCCGAGCGCGGCGGCGACGTCGTCCTGGGTCGAGAGGGGGTTGCAGCCCGTGATCGCCACCTCGGCCCCGCCGGCCGCGAGGGCCCGGACCAGGTTCGCCGTCTTGGCCTCGACGTGAAGCGCCATCGCGATCCGCTGCCCCTCGAACGGCCGCTCGGCCGCGAACCGCTCCGCAATCGCGCGCAGCACGGGCATGTACTGCGCAGCCCAGGTGATCTTGCGCATCCCCGAGTCCATGTCCGTAGAGGTGGACGGCGGGCTACTTGAATCCATAACTCTCTATACGCCGGAGAGCGACCGGGTACGTGCGATGGTGCTGACCAAGCGGATCATCCCGTGCCTGGATATCAAGGACGGGCGGGTGGTCAAGGGCACGAACTTCCTCGGGCTGCGGGACGCGGGCGACCCGGTCGAGCTCGCGGCGCGGTACAACGAGCAGGGCGCCGACGAGGTGGTCTTCCTCGACATCACGGCCTCGAAGGAGGGGCGCGGCACGATCGTCGAGGTGATCGAGCGCGCGGCCGACCAGCTCTTTCTGCCGCTCACGGTCGGCGGCGGGATCAGGACCACGGACGACATCCGCCTGATCCTCCGCGCCGGCGCGGACAAGGTCAGCGTCAACACGAGCGCGGTCGAGCGGCCCGAGCTGATCGCCGAGGGCGCGAATGCGTTCGGTACCCAGTGCATCGTGATCGCGATGGACGTGCGGCGTAACTTTACGCCGAACCCCGAGGGGACGACGATCGTTCTCGGCGACGGGCGCAGCTGCTGGTACGAGGTCGTGACCTACGGCGGGCGGCGACCGACCGGGATCGACGCGATCGCGTGGGTCCGCGAGGCCGAAGAGCGGGGAGCCGGCGAGGTGCTGCTCACCAGCATGGAGACGGACGGGACCAGGGACGGGTTCGACCTCGCGATCACGGCCGCCGTCTCGGACGCGGTCGGCATTCCCGTGATCGCGAGCGGCGGCGTCGGTACGCTCGAACACTTCTACGACGGGTTCGTTACGGGGAAGGCCGACGCGGCCCTCGCGGCCTCGGTCTTCCATTACGGCGAGATGACCGTCAGTGAAGTAAAAGAGTACCTGGCCGGACGGGGCATCCCGGTCCGGCCCTGAAGTCTCAGAGGAGAGCCGAGAGGTCGAGCTCGACCGCGGCCACCGGGTGATCCAGGCCGAACGCGCCGAGCACCTCGGGATGGACTTCGCCGAACACTCCGACCGGGACGCCGCCAACGACGAGCGCTCCGCGCCGTCCCTCGATGAAGGCCGGGTCGTCGGACTCGACGGCCGAGTACGCGAGACCGAGCTCGCGGCAGAGAGCGTCGGCCACGGCGTAGGCCTCCGAGAAGTCCGCGGCGCCGTGGCACGAGACCGCGGCCGTACCGAGTCCGGTTACGAACCCGCGGAGGGTCTCGCCGACTGCGAAGAGCCGCTGCGGGAGCTCGCGGAACCGGTTGTACTCGAGGAGCTCCATCAGGAGGGGCAGGAGCGAGGTCCGCGCCACGGACTGGTCCTCCGAGATCGGGTGGAGCAGCCGGAGCACGTCGGGCGCCAGCTCCCGGCGCATGCGCCCGAAGAGCACCTCGTCGCTCGTCAGCACGAACGGCATGGTCTCGAGGTAGCCGAGGCCGCAGAGCGCTTCGCGCACCTCCCGCTTCAGCCGGGTCGACAAAAGCTCCTCGGCGGTGGTCGCGGTCTTCGACGGGATGGCCGGGAACCGCTCGTACCCGTACGCGATCGCGACATCCTCGAAGACGTCCCAGTCGTGCATGATGTCCGCGCGGTAGCACGGGACCTCGACCCTGACACGGTCGGTCCCCGTCGGCTCGGCCCCGAAGCGCATGCGCCGCAGCAGACCGGCCACGGTCGCGGCATCGAGGTCGAGGCCGAGGAGCCGGCTGCACTCGCCGACCGAGACCTCGCGGAACGACGGCGCGAGCAAGGGCGTGGTCACGCCGTCGATCTCGACCGTCTCGAGCCGCCCGCCGGCCTCGGCCAGCGCCGTGCAGAGGATCGTCGTCGCGGTCTCGACCGCGCGCCTGTCCGTGCCCGTGCAGTCGAGGAGGACGTCGGTTGTCCCGGTCGAGACGCGGGTCAGCTCGCCGTTGATGATCGGCGGAAACGAGAGGACGGAGTCGCCGGCATCGACGATCAGGGGGAAGCGCGGGGCCTCCGCGACGAGGTGGGCGTACGCCCGCCCCTTCGGATGGCGCTCGAGCATCTCCTCCATGCTCATCGCCTCCTCGAAGTCGAGGGGGACGAAGCGCCGGTCGCGTGGCGAGGCGAGATACCGGAATGGCGGCCGGATGCGGGCGAGGTCGTGCAGGCCGATCGCGACCTTCCTGCGGCCCCGCCCGACGGCCCAGTGGAGGGCCTCCTGCAGGCCCATCAGGGAGACGATCGCCTCTTCGTCGAGGGAGAGGCCGCGCACGACGGCCGACCCGAGGTACGGACGGATCTCGGCGAGCCCCGGATCGACCGAGAACGCGATGCCGGAGGGGGCGGTTTCGTACCGCACCGGCCCCTCTTCGAGCCCGAGGAACCCGCGCAGCGCCCGCGCCGCCCCTTCCGTCGAGAAGAGATCGGGCCGGTTCGCGAAGAACTCGACGTCGACGTGATCCTCCTCGCGCCGTTCGATGTCCGAGCCGAACATCGGCAGTCGCTCGACGATCGCCTCGCGCGGCAGGCCGACGAGCCGCTCGAGATAGCGGTACGGGAGCGTGATCACAGGCATGTTCAGCGCCTCCCGCGGATCGGCGTCTCGCGGATCCAGTCGATGTCCGAGCGGTAGAGCTGGCGGAGATCCTTGAGCCCGAGTTTGAGCATCGCCAACCGCGAGGCCCCGAGGCCCCAGGCGAGGACGGGGTGCTCGAGCCCGAGCGGGACCGTGACCTCCTCCCGGAAGACCCCGGCGCCGCCGAGCTCGACCCATCCAAGCCCCTCGACATAGACCTCGGGCTCGACCGACGGCTCGGTGTACGGGAAGTACCCCGGCCTGAACCGGACCTGGGGAAAGCCGAGCCGGCTGTAGAACTCGCGGAGGAAGCCGAGCAGGTGCGAGAAGGTGACCCCCTCGTCCATCACGATCCCCTCGAGCTGCTCGAACTCCGGCGTGTGGGTCGGGTCGATCGCCTCGCGCCGGAAGACGCGGCCGATCGCGAACGCCTTGATCGGCGGCGCCGGATGCGCCGCGAGGTACTGGATCGAGAGCGCCGTCGCGTGGGTCCGGAGCACCTGCTGGCGGGCCTTCGATTCCTGCCAGATGCCGCCCCACCCGGTGGACGTGGTCTCCCCGCCGTGCTCGTGCATCCTCCGCACCTTCTCCCAGCCGTCGGGGAGGTCGGCCTCGCCGCCGATGTAGAACGTGTCCTGCATCTCGCGGGCCGGGTGGTCCTGCGGCTGGAAGAGCGCGTCGAAGTTCCAGAAGCCGGTCTGGACGAGCTCGCCGCCCATCTCGACGAAGCCCATCTCGAGCAGGATCCGCCGCATCTCGTCGAGGAGGCGCTGGTAGGGGTGGATCTTTCCCGGGACGGCACGCCGCGGAAGGCGGTCGACGCGGTACCGGCGAAGCGCCGCGTCCCGCCAGGTGCCGGTCAACAGCATCTCGTGGGTGATCTGGCCGACCTCCTCGCGGAGGTCGAGGCCGGCCTCGACGAGCGTCCGGCCGGCGGGCGTGATGGCGACACGGTAGCCGACCGTCTCGCGCTCGACGGCAAGGCCGCGCTTGAGCAGGTCGCGAAGTCCGGGGCCGTCGGTCAACGGCTCGGCGAGCAGCGCTCGCTCGTCCTCGCCCTCGGGAGCCTCGCCGGCCCGCTCCACGACGCCTTCGCGGATCGTGACCCAGCCCTTGCGGCGGAGCCAGCCGATCCCGATCGAGGCGAGCGGGTGCGCTTTCAGCTCGGCCATCGGGGTCGGGCCGCCGATGGAGGCGAGCAGCTGCCGTTCCGGCAGTCCTTTCTCGGCGTATTGCCGCCCTTCGTCGGTGAGGTCGTACGACTTTTCGACCACGCGTTCGACCGTGGCCAGCTCGCCGTTCTGGGCGAGCAGGTTCGCGTACTGGACGACCGCGTCGGGGGCCGCTCCGAGGATCGCGCCGAGCTCGGCGGCGTCCGCCGTGCCGAGCGGCGCGAGGGCCGCGAGCAGGCGCCGCTCGTTCAGGGAGAGTGTGCTCTTCGTCATGAGTCTCAGATCTCTGCGGCGAGGTGGGCGACCTCGTCCATCCGCTCGCGGAAGTCCGCGAGGAACGCCTCCACGCGGTCCGCCGTCTCGCGCTTGCAGGCCCCGCACGTGACCTCGCCGGCCATGCAGCGCCTGCGCAGCTCGGCGAGCTCCGCATCGTCGTCGCACATGTGGAACCGGTTCAGCTCGTAGAGCGTGCAGCGCTCGGGCTCGCCGCCGAGCCGCCGCTGCTCCTCGAGCGTGGTCCGGCCGCCCGTCATCGCCCCCATCACCTTCTTCCTGACCGCGGCCGACGGCTCGGCAAATCCGAACTGGGACTCGGGGACGGACGACGACATCTTGCCCCCGAGAAGGCCGGGCATGAACGTGTGGTACGTCGCCGACGGCAGGTAGAAGCCGAAGCCGCCGAAGTCCCGCTCGACCCGGCGGACGAGTTCGGCCGCATCGCCGTGCGATACGCCGCGGACGTCGACGTGCCCCTCGTACCGCTTCGAGCCCGGGAAGGCCTTTGCGACGGCCTCGAGCGCGCCCGCGGGGGCGTTCTTCGCCCGGACCGAGACGTGGTCGCCCCGGTCCTCGACCGTGAAGAACCGGAGGCCGTTCGCGACGTCCCGGCTCAGGCGGATATGCGGGTCCTGGTCGAGCCCGACCGGAACCACCGTCGGGGCCGGCTCCCCTGCGACCTGGGGATAGAGGATGTCCCCGACCTGCGTGATCACGCTCATCGCGTGGGCGAGCGTCGTCTCGGCCCCGAACCCGTAGATCGCCGCGAGCTCCGAGAAGTTGACCCGGGTCGCCGCCTCGAAGGCGAGGTCCTTGAGGGCGCCGTTCCTGGACTGGAAGTACGCCTCGCCCGTGTAGCCCAGCGCGTAGAGCGCGGTCAGGTACTCGCGCCCGTACCGGTCGCAGTCCTCCCACGAGAGCCCGCGCACGGCGTGGGCCTCGCGGTCCGCGATCGCGATCATCCCGTGCCCTCCCTGCCGGACGTGCCAGACCACCTCGCGCATCACGAGCAGGTGCCCGAGGTGCGGGTGGCCCGAGGGCATGAACCCGGTCAGGACGTGGAACGGGTGACGGTCGCGGATCGCCTCCGCGATCGGCCGGTAATCGCGGTGGCCGACGATGATGCCGCGGCGCATGAACGCGGGCACCTCGGGGAGGAGGTCGAGCAGGGGCTCGATAGGCTCGATCCCGAAGTCGTCGAAGAGGCGTCTCGTATCAATCGCCTGGCCGGCGGACCAGGGGTTGAGTGCTTCCGGCATGGGTCATCTCACAGCTTGATGCGGGCAAATTCGACGAAGAAGATGCCTTCAGTATGTACGCAGCCAAAGAGCATCTTCTTTTTTACCGAATGGGCCAGCCGGACCGAGCGCGAGATGACCGACATGGGCAGGGCCGCGCCCCCGGGAAGCGCGTGGACCAGCATCTCCGAGTGAGTCTTCGCCGCGCCGTAGACGCGGTAGTGATGGCCGAACTTGTACCCGGTCCGGGGGCCGTATCCCCGATCGCGGAGGTGGGTGTAGACCGCGCTCTTCTCGCGGGCCTCGGCGTCGATGCCCGCGACCACGGCGCAGTAGTCTCCGGTCTCCGACGTGCCGCCCCCGAGCACGAGCCGCCCGTTCGCAATCAGATAGAGCGCCTCCACGGGCGCGAGCTTGAGCCGGCGGTCGTCGAGACGGGTGCCGTACCCGGCGGCCTCGAGCACGGCTCCCTCCTCGCCGTCCGCGATTACGGCCCAGCCGAACAGGCCCGCCGTCACCGTCCGTGCCGGCGCGGTCGACTCCCGTGGCTGCAGGGTCGGCAGTTTCACCTCGTAATAGGTTAGCTCGTCCTCGTCGTCGACGACCGCGAGCAGGTGGGACTTGCGCATCTGGGCGGTCGACGTCGCCTCGGCGATCACACGGTCGAACGCGATCGGGTCCCGCTCGGAGAGGACCCGGACCATGTACTGCGACTGGCCCGAGCCCGGCCGCTGCCCGCGCCGGAAGACCCGGAAGTCGTGCGGTCCCGTCTGGACCACGTACCCCCGCTCGCGAAGATCGCGGTAGACGAGGTACGCCCGGAGGAAGTGGGGGTCCGCCGTGAACTCCGCGAGCAGGCTCTCGAAGGATTCGCCGGGAAGCTCGATCCTTCCGCGGTGGACGAGGTAGAGGGCCTCGACGGGGACGAGCGACAGCCCGTCGCCGCTCGGCCGGCCGTATCCGCTCTGCTCGTAGAGCTGCAGCCCGTCGCGCCCCAGCCGGATCGCGCCCGCCTCCCGCCTCCCCTTCACGCCTGATATAATGGGGGCGTACTGTCTATAAGTTGCCGGTTTGCCGCCTCCCCGGCGGCGTCAATCCCACCGGTGCGCCCATTCCGGCCCTCGTCGGCCGTATATGTACGGGCTCCCCTCCCCCATCGCAGCGCGGCAGACGGAAAGCTTGTTATGGACAAGGGCAACCTATCTCCGTATCATGCCCCTGGGGAAGGAGGTGCTGCGCGGCGTCGTATCGACGGTCGAGCACCTGCCCGTACCGGCGTACGCTCTCGACACCGCGGGTGTCGTCCTCGCCTGGAACCCGGCTCTCGCACGGCTGACCGGCGTCGCAGGCGAGGATCTTATCGGAAGAGACGGCGGAGTCCACGCGGCGCCGTTCGTCGGGTCGGCGGGGCTCCTGCTCGCCGACCTCGTACTCGACCCGGCCATGGAGCCCCCCGGGTACCTCACGGCGGTGGAACGTGACGGGGACGGCCTCCTCGCCCGCCTTACCGCGGAGCTCTCCGGCGTGAAACGAGCGCTCGTTGTCAGGGCCGCGCCGGTCGTGGCGGGAGACGTGATGATCGGCGCAGTCGAAGTCGTCCTCGCCCCGGGTCTCTGCGGGCCCGATCCTGCGGAGAAGCACGAGACCGTTGCACGCCTCACGCAGACCGCCCGCCACGACATCAAGAACGAGCTGACCATCGTGCTCGGATACATCGGCCTCGCCCGTGACTCGGTCAGCGATCCGGTGACCTGCACCGGGCTCGACCGTGCTCTCTCCGCCGCCGGAGAGATCGGCCGGCTCGTCGAGTTCTCCCGCGAACTCGAAGACCTCGGCAGCCGGCCGCCCGAGGCCAGAAACCTCGCGGTCCTGATCCGTGACGCGGCCGACGCGGCCGACCTGAGCGGCATCGATCTCGCCATGGCGGTTCCGCCGGAGAGAGTCACGGCGGACCCCGTCGTCTTCAGCGTCCTCGAGCACCTCTTCGAACGTCTCTTTCTGTACTCGGCG
>JADGNL010000141.1 GCA_017883495.1 Methanomicrobiales archaeon
ATGTACGTCTCCATGGACGCGGCCGTCGGCGCGGCGGCGGAGGCCCGGCCATGATCCTCGCGGACAGGAGCACGGGCGTGATCGTGACCGGCGCCACCGGACGGCAGGGGCTCTTCCACATCCGGCTCATGAACGAGTACGCGGCCCAGGTCGGCGGCGTGGGCGTGGTCGCCGGTGTCACGCCGGGCAAGGGCGGGCAGGAGGCCGCCGGCGTCCCGGTCTACGACAGCATCCGGGCAGCGCTCAAGGAGCACGACGCGCAGGCCTCCGTGATCTTCGTCCCGGCCTCGGCCGCGGGGGACTCGATCATGGAGTCGGCCGCGAACGGCCTCGAGCTCGCGGTCGCGATCACGGAGCACTTACCGGTCCACGACACGATGAAAGCCCTCAGCTATGCGCGGCTCTGCGGCACGACCGTGATCGGGCCGAACTGCCCGGGTCTCCTCTCGCCGGGCGGGGCGAAGCTCGGGATCATGCCGGCACATCTCGCGATCCCCGGGCCCGTCGGGGTCGTCTCGCGTTCGGGCACGCTCACGTACGAGATCGTGGACGAGCTGACCCGGGCCGGGATCGGCCAGTCGACCGTTGTCGGGATCGGTGGCGATCCCGTGATCGGCTCGACCTTCACGGACGTCTTCGCCCGGTTCGAGAGCGACCCGGCCACCAAGGCCGTTGTGCTCGTGGGCGAGGTCGGCGGGGCGCTCGAGCAGGAGGGCGCGGCCTCGACCACGCTCCCGCTCGTCGCGTACGTCGCGGGCGTCTCGGCCCCGCCGGACAAGCGGATGGGCCACGCGGGCGCAATCGTCGAGGGCGGCGAGGGCGACGCCCGCTCCAAGATCCGCGCGCTCGAGGCGATGGGCGTCGCGGTCGCTACCCGCCCGTCGGAGATTCCCGCGCTGATCCGGCAGTTCCTATGAGCAGGGACGAGCTGATGCTCGCGGCCGGCCTCCGTCTGGCCGAGGACCTCGGGGCCGTCGCCGTGATCTCGTTCGTGGACGCGGAGCCCTGCGAACCATCGGTCCCGGTCCTCAAGGCAGCGAACGTCGGTCCGGCCGCGGTGGCGCCGGAGACCGCCGGCGAACTCCGTGCGGTCCTGCTCGAGCGGCTCGGGACCGCAGCGTCCCCGCTTGCGCTCACGTCCGAGGAGACCGGTGTCGTGGTCGGAGTCTTCCTCGACGGCCTGGTCGCGCTTCGGCTCGACGAGGTCCGGTCGCGCTTCGACCTCCACCAGTTCGAGGCGATCGTCCCGCGCCGGGTGATGGCCGCGGCCCTTCGGCTCTCCCTCGAGATCGGGCGCGAGGGGCGCGAGGGCAAGCCGATCGGGACCGCGTTCATCATCGGCGACGGCGACGCGATCCTCGCGATCTCGCACCAGCTCGTCTTGAACCCATACCTCGGCCACCCGCCCGAGCTCACGACGATCATGGACTCCGGCAACTGGGAGTCGGTCAAGGAGTTCGCCCAGCTCGACGGGATGTTCGTGGTCGACGTCTCGGGTGCGGTGATCGCGGCCGGCCGGTACCTCGACGTCGACTCGAAGTCGGTCTCGCTCCCGAGCGGCCTCGGGGGCCGGCACCGGGCCGCGGCGGCCGTGACCCGACTGATCCCGGTCGTCTCGGTGATCATCTCCGAGAGCGGCGGCACGGTCCGGGTCTTCTCCGACGGCATCTGCCGCTTTGTGGTCCGGCCCGACCTCTCGGCCGTGCGGGGGTGCGGATGAGCCGGCGCGTATCGATCTCCCGGTGTCCCGACTACGACTTCGACCGGGTCGAGGCGGCCCTGGCCGCGGTCCTCGGGCCGCTCGGCGGCATGGCCGCGTTCGTTCGTCCCGGTCAACGGGTGCTGGTCAAGCCGAACCTGCTCGCGAGCCGCGAGCCCGCGAAGGCCGTGACGACGCATCCGGCCGTAGTCCGGGCCGCGCTTCGCGCCGTGCAGGAAGCCGGTGGGGAGCCTGTCCTCGGCGACTCTCCCGGCGGCCGGAATACACCCGCGAACTATGCGGCACTCCTCCGCCGCACCGGACTCGCGTCCATTCTCGAGGAGTGCGGGGTCGAGGCCGTCTTCTTCGACGATCCGATCGCCGAGCTTCCGTCGCCGTCGGGGAGGGTGTACAAACGGTTCCGCGTGGCCGGCGCCGTCGTCGATGCCGACGCGATCGTCTCGCTCTCGAAGTTCAAGACCCACCAGTTCACCCTCGCCACGGGCGCGGTCAAGAACTGCTTCGGGTACATCCCCGGCGTCGCGAAGGCCGAATATCACCTCAACACCGGGATGGACCAGCGACGCTTTGCCGCGCTCCTGCTCGACCTCTACCTGGCCCGGCCTCCCGTTCTCTCGGTCATGGATGCCGTGATCGGGATGGAGGGGAACGGCCCCTCGAACGGCACTCCCCGCGAGGTCGGGCTCCTGCTCGCGGCCCCGCACGCGCCCGACCTCGACTTTGTCGAGGCCCTGTTGATGGGCTTCGCCCCGCTCGAGGTCCCGTCCATTGCCGAGGCCGCCGAACGCGGGCTGGGTCCGCAGACGGCGACCGAGCTCGAGGTCCTGGGGGTCCCCATCGACGAAGCACGGCTCCCTGGTTTCCAGCGACCGGCGGCGCACGGGCAGGCGCGTATCCCGGCCCCGCTCGTCGCGGCCGTGAGCCGGCTCTTCGCAGTCCGGCC
>JADGNL010000142.1 GCA_017883495.1 Methanomicrobiales archaeon
ATCATGGCGCTCCTGGCCGAGATGAACAGGGGCGGCAAGACGATCATCATGGTCACGCACGACCCCGGCATCGCGGCGTATGCTACCCGCCAGGTCAGGCTCGTCGACGGCCGGATCCAGGAGGACACGGGATGAGCTGGACCTTCTTCGATATCGCGCGCCGGAACCTCCAGCGGAACCTCTTCCGGTCGATGCTCGCGATCGTGGGGATCGTGATCGGGGTCCTCGCGATCTCCTCGCTCGGCATCCTCGGCAACAGCCTGACTCTCTCGGTCACGGACCAGCTCTCGACCGTCGGCGACTCGCTGACGGTCATCCCGCATTCGGGCGGAGGGGGCGGGGGGTTCGGTGGCGGGACCGCCACGCCGGAGAAGATCACAGACCGACAGGTCCAGGACCTGCGGCGGATCGCCGCGCCGAACCCGGTGATCCCGGTCTACTCGACGGCCGAACGGATCGAGGTCGGGAGCGAACGGGCCGTTCTCTCGGTCTATGCACTCAACCCCGACGACGTTCCCCTCCTCGTCGAGGTCGACCAGGGGATCCTGCTCCGCGGCAACAGCGGCGTCCTCGCCGGGTCGCGGGCGGCTTCCCAGTACAAGCTCAAGGTCGGTTCCCAGATCCGGTTCTCGGACGGGTCCACGCAGCGCGTGGTCGGGATCCTGAAGGAACGGGGGATCGGTTTCGATATCCAGCCGGACATGGCCCTGATCGTCCCGGCCCGATGGTACGAGGACCGGACCCACCCGACGGGCTTCGACCAGGTGATCATCAAGGTCAAGGACACCGCCCGCGTCCAGGCACTCCAGACCGCGATCGACCAGCGTTTCAACCGGCGCGAGACAGTGCTCGACACCTTCTCGTCCAAGGAGATCCTCTCGAGCATCCAGACCGTCTTCGGACAGATCTCGACCTTCACGACCGCGATCGGCGGTATCTCGCTCGTGGTTGCGGGGATCTCGATCCTGAACGTGATGATGATGTCCGTGACCGAGCGGACCAAGGAGATCGGGATCCTCCGTTCGATCGGAACGCTCAGGCGCGAGATCCGGCAGATGTTCATCTACGAGGCACTGATGCTCGGGCTGATCGGCTCGGTGCTCGGCGGCCTCCTCTCGTTCGGCGCGGGCTGGCTGATCTCGCTGCTCGTGCTCCAGACGACGAAGTACCTCTTCGACCCCTCGAGCCTCTCGTCGATCGCGCTCGGTATGGGCTTCGGGATCGTCACCGCGCTCCTCTCAGGCCTGTACCCGGCCTGGACGGCAGCGAACCTGAACCCGATCGAGGCCCTCCGGCACGAATAATCCTTTTTTACCCCGGTGGCGCGCTCTCGCGCAGCGTCGTGGCGATGTGTTTGGTGACGAGTAGCCACATGGCCGGCACGAGCACCAGGATGAGCACGAGCGCGCCGATCGCACCCGCCCCAATCAGGAAGTTGAACGAGGAGTGCAGCAGGATCGCGAGCAGAAGGCCCTGGAAGATGAGCCGGGTCACGCGCGGGTGCGGCGTCACGAGACTCTGGCCGAGCGCGTAGCCCCACATCGACGACATCAGGGCGTGGCCCGGGACGGAGAGGACCGCGCGCAGCACCGAGAGCTCGAGCGGCAGGGTCAGGGTCTCGGAGTAGGCGGCGAAGAGATAGACGAAGTTCTCGAGCGCCGCGAACCCGAGGGCCGCGGTGACCGCGTACACGATCCCGTCGATCGGCTCGTCGAAGACCGGGCGCCGGAAGACGAACCAGTAGACCACGAGGAACTTGCCGCACTCCTCGACGATGGGGGCCACGACCACGGCAAGGAAGAAGTCCGAAGGATAGAGGGCCCCGATCAGCGTCTCGATGAGCGCGATCGGGATGGTCGAGACCATGCCGAGCAGGAAGATCCGGAGGATCCAGGCCCGCGGCTCCGGCGCGTACCGGTCCTTGATGTAGAAGTACCAGAGCCAGAAGAGGGCGGGCGCGAACCCGAGGATCAGCACGTACCCGACGGACAGGTCCATCGCCCTCTCTTTCGCGATCGATTATTTCAAGGTTCCTGTGTCTAGGTCCCCAAGCTTCATCCGGTCCGGGGACGATTCGATCCCGATGACCGTCGCGTACGCGCTCACCTGCGCCGGCTCGGACCCGTCGGGCGGGGCGGGGATCCAGGTCGACCTCCGGACCTTCGCCGCGCTCGACGTCTGGGGGCTCTCGGCGATCACGGCCCTGACCGCGCAGACGCCGGCGGCTGTCCGGGCCGCGGCGCCGGTCGACCCGGCCATGGTCGCGGCCCAGATCGAGGCCCTGCTCGATGCGTTCCCGGTCGGCGCGGCAAAGACGGGGATGCTCGCGACCGCCGCCATCTGTACCGCCGTCGCGGACGCCCTGCCGGACGGTCTGCCGCTCGTGGTGGACCCGGTCATGGCCGCGACGAGCGGCGGACGACTCCTGGACGCAGACGCGATCGCCGTCCTGGTCGAGCGGCTCCTGCCCCGCGCCGCCCTGGTGACGCCGAACCTCGGCGAGGCCGCGGCCCTCGCGGGCATCCCCGTGCGGACCTTCGACGAGATGCGGGATGCGGCCGAGCGTCTGCGGGACTTCGGCGCCCGGGCCGTCCTGGTCAAGGGCGGGCATGGCACGGGACCCGAGGCAGTCGACCTGCTCGTCGACGCCGACGGCGCGATTCCGTTCGTGAGCCCCCGCTATCCGTACGACGTCCACGGCTCGGGCTGCTGCCTCTCGGCGGCGATCGCGGCCCGGCTCGCGCAGGGCGCGGACCTCCGTACTGCCGTGGGGGACGGCAAGGCCGTGGTCACGGCCGCGATCGCCGGCGCCGTTACGGCGCCCGACGGCCGCCGGATGGCGAACCCGCGATCTCCGTGGTCTGCCCCGTGCGGGATCTTTCCTCCGCCCTTCGCGCCCTGATCTTCTTGTTCAGGAAGAGGCGGGCGTGCTCCTCGATGTCGAGCTCCTCGCGCCGGAGCTCGATGGTGTCGCGGGTCTCGCGAAGGTCGGGCAGCACGCGGTGCTCGAGCGCCCGCACGCGCCGCCGGGTTCGAACGATCTCGTCCGTGAGCAGGCGGAGCGCGGCCTCGGCCTCGGCAGCCGCGACGATCGAGAGCACGAGGTCCTCGTGGGCCTCGACCACGTCGTCGATCACGGGCGTGGTTCCGAGCAGGCTGTATCCTCGCTCGTCCAGGCTCCGGGCGACCCGCTCCACGCGAAAGGCCGGAAGCCGGACGCCGAAGATATCCTTCTCGGTCCGCTCCAGGACCGGCGCTGCCTCGATCGACTCGGCCGCGATCGCGACGCCGAGCTCGCCGACCATCATCGTGGCCACCGCGAGCTCCTGGTTGGCCATGACGTAGTTTTCGTAGAGCGCGGACTCGGCGGTCCGCGCGGAACCGAGGCGGCCCATCAGCTCGAACATGAGCCCGTCGAGCTTCCGCTTCAGGACCGTGTACGCCTTCTCCGAGAGGATGATCCGCCGCTTAATCGCGAGCAGCTCGCCCCTCGTCGGCGATACGCGTTCGGCCGAGTCCATCAGGCCACCAGGTACCGCCGGATCCGCTCGTTCGGGATCCCGAACTGCCGTCCGCGCACGGCCGCCCTGAGGTTCCCGACCTCGATCCGCTTGTGTTCAAGGTACGAGATGATCGGCAGGACCGTGAACGGGTGCCGCGTCGCGAGCCGGTCCATCTCTTCGAGCCGGACCTTGGTGACCGCCACCTCGACCACATGCACGGTCGTACGGCGCTCCTCCCATCGTGACCAGAGCAGGTCGGCGACCTGCTCCGGGTTGACCGACGGATCGTTCCGCAGGGCCTGCATGGCCCGGGTCGCGACCGGAATGATGTTCGTCTTCTCGAACTCGTCCACGAAGGCCTCCCGGCTCTCGATCCCGGCGATCCGGCCGAACTCCTCGACCGGGATGTTGCCGCCGGGGACAATCGAGCTCTCGATGTCGGCGATGCGGCTCCCGGCCCTTAGCCGGAAGAGGTTCCGCATGTTCACGATGTCGATCTCGAAGCGGAGGTAGCGTGCGAAGGCCTCGCCGCCCTTGACGCCGTGGCGCGCGGCCCCGAGCAGGTCCAGGTAGTACTGGCGGTAGAGCCGGTCCTCGATCCGGGCGAACTCGCCCGGCGGCATCTCGCTGCAGGTGCAGGTCCGGAGCTGGGGGTAGAGGGGCCAGTCCCCGAGCCCCTCGACCACGGCGTCGAGGTCCGTGGCGTCGATCAGCGCCTCGAGCCGGTCCCGGTCGAGATCGCCGGCCGGCACCAGGCCCTCGGAGATCTGCGTGCGAGGGAGACCGTGCTTCTTTCCCCGGAGGATCGCCATCACGTTCGCGATGTCCCAGCGGTGCAGGTAGAAGGCCGTCAGGTCGTGGAGCGTGCCGGGGGTCATGCGGAGCACCTGCCGGTACTCGTGAGCTAGATTCGCGGTCAGGCCCCGTTCGAGCTGGTCCAGGTCCGTGGACGTC
>JADGNL010000143.1 GCA_017883495.1 Methanomicrobiales archaeon
CGCGATCGCGATCCCGTTGTCGCTGACCGAGAACTCCCAGAAGCCGTCCGTCCGCCGGGCGCCGACGTGGATCCGGAGGGGCTCGTCCGGCCGGCGGAACTTGATAGCGTTCGAGACCAGGTTCGTGAGGACCTGTTCGAGCTGGATCGGGTCGGCCAGCACCACCGGCATCGGGTCGTGGGTGAGCACGGCTCCCGCGTCCCGGAGCTGGACGTCGAGGCTCCGCTCCACGCTCGCCAGGACGTCGGCCGTGTCCGTCCGGGCGAGCTCCTGCTTGGTCGTGTTCACGCGCGAGTACGCGAGGAGGTCCTGGATCAGGCTCTGCATCCGCACGCCGCCCTCGACGATGAACTCGATGTACTCGTCCGCGTCCTGGTCGAGCCGGCCTTTGTACCTGCGCTCGAGGAGCTGGGAGAAGCTAACGATCGACCGCAGCGGCTCCTGTAGGTCGTGGCTCGAGACGTACGCGAAGCGCTCGAGATCCTCGTTCGACCGCTTGAGGTCCGCCGCGTACTCCTTCAGCGTCTCCTCGGCCTCCCTGCGCTCGGTGATGTCGATGCCGATGCCGCCGACGAACCTCCTCCCGGACGCGTCCTGGAGGGGGAACTTGAAGTTCCACCAGGAGGTGAGCCCGCCGTCGGGAGTCGGCGTCTCCTCCGTGACCTGGATCGCCTGGCCGGTCGTCAGGACGATCCGATCGTTCTCCTGGAACTGCAGGGCCACCTCGGGAGGCCAGAGCTCGAAGTCCGTCTTCCCGAGCCGGTCCTCGGGGCGGACGCCGTACAGGTCGTAGTACGTCCGGTTCAGGTAGACGTGGCGCCCCTCCTCGTCCTTGATCCAGGCGATGGCCGGGCTGTTGTCCATGAACGCCCTGAACCGGGCCTCGCTCTCCCGCAGGGCCGCCTCCTTCTCGTGCAGGCCCGTGATATCGAGCGCGACGACGACGACGTTCTCGTGCGGGGCGGCCGGGTCCATCGGCGACGAGGTGAGCAGGACGTCGACGACCGCTCCGTCCTTTCGCCGCCACTGCGTCTCGACCGCGCCGATGCCGTGGGCGAGGATCTGGGCCTGCTCCTCCTGCCAGACGCGGGCGTACTCCTCGTCGCCGGAGTAGAGCACCCGGGCGTCGCGGCCGAGCAGCTCGTCCGCGGCGTAGCCCGTCATCCGGCAGAGGTGGTCGTTGACGGACCGGATCACCCGGTCCGATTCGATGCCGATGCCGACGGGGGCGGCCCGGAAGATGCTCTGGAGGGTCTGCTCCCGCTCCAGCACCGCCTGCTCGGCCAGCTTCCTGCTGGCGATCTCCCGCTCGAGCTCGGCGCGCGATGCCGTGACCGTCTCCAGGTCCGTGGCCATCCGGTTGAACGAGCGCGCCAGGTCGCCGATCTCGTCGTCGCTCGCCACGGGGATCGCGTGCCCGAGGTCGCCCGCGCCGATCGCGTCCGCGCCGGCCTGCAGGGCCGCGACCGAGCGCAGGGTGCGCCGCGAGACCGCGAGGTAGTTGATCAGGAGGGCTGCCGCGAACATCCCGAGCAGGGCGGAGACGAGCAGGTTGTTGACGAAGTTCAGCCGGGTCGCCTCGTCGTCAAGCAGGGCCGCGAGCCGCGCGGCGTCGAAGGCGACCCCCTGGGTCTGGACCCCGATCCGGCTCCACGAGACCCGGAGGGTCGCGGCGTCGGCCGTCGCCTGCGGGGGCGTTCCGCCCTGTGCGAGGACGTCGTCGAAGACGCTCTTCAGCCGTCCCCGGTCCTCGCGGATCGCCGCGATCAGCGCCTGCCGGTCCGGGCTCCCGGCCGTGAGGTTCGAGAGGTCCGCGTCGAGGGCGGCGTACCGCCGCTCCCACCGGTCGAGCTGCTGGGGCTCGCCGTACAGGAGGTACTCGTTCGCGAGGAAGTTGAGGTCGTTCGCGGCGAGGCCGATGCGGTCGGCGATCTGCGTCTGCCGGTCGAGGTCCTCGAGGTTCGCCGTCGTGGTGACCACCGAGGCCGCGATGACCAGCAGCACCAGGCCGAAGACGGCCGCCACGAGGAAGAGCTGGCTCCGGATCTTCATGGTCTCCCCGTCACAGGATGTTCACCGCGTTCGGCCTGACCCTCGCGAGGGCCGTCGTGTCGACATACTTCCGGAGGTCGGGCGGTGTGGTCGCGTTCGTCAGGTTGTTCGCGATCATCCACCGTGCCTCGTCGCTCATGGCCGTGAGGAGCGAGTGGTCGAGGGAGAGGGAAAACTGGTGCATCGGCCAGATTTCTTCGATGTAGGCAGGTGTAGAGTTGAGCCGACCCTGCACGATCGCTTTCGCTTCATCCGGGTGGGCGAGGGAGAACTCCTCTGCGTCGGCAAGTGCCTGCAGGAACCTCGTCATCTCACCGGGATGGCTGTTCGCCCAGTCGCTCCGTGCCGAGACGATACAGTACATGGGCTGGTTTTCCTGGATAGGGAAGACGGTCGCGTTCTCGCCGAGCCGGGCCTCTGCGGCCCCGATGACCGGCTGGTAGTACGCGAGGGCATCGATCTCTCCCCCCGAGATTGCATCGGCGGCGCGCGTGGCATTGACATCGACCAGCGTGACTTCGGCCGCCCCGATGCCGTGCAAGGAGAGGAACCTCCCGAGGTAGAAATCGACAATATTTCCTTTCGGGTACCCGATCCGCTTTCCCCGGAGATCGGACACGGTTTCAATTCCCCGGTCCTCCCGTGCGACAAGGTCCTGGGTCTCGTGCCGGTTGATGACGGCAGGGATCGTCACACCGGTTTTCTTGAACGCCGCAGAGACAACCTGGTCCTCTGCCGATACCGC
>JADGNL010000144.1 GCA_017883495.1 Methanomicrobiales archaeon
GCCAGAGGAAAAGGAGGATCACCGCCGCGACCGTGATGCCGATCTCGATGAGGGTCGACTTCAGGTTGTCGATCGAGCGGGTGATCAGCTCGGAGCGGTCGTAAATGGCGACGACCTTCACGCCCGACGGCAGTCCGGGCTCGACCTCCCGGATCTTCGCCTTCACGCGTTTGATCACGTCGAGCGCGTTCTGGCCCTGCCGCATGATCACGATTCCCGAAACCGCCTCGCCCTTCCCGTCGAGGTCGGAGACGCCCCGGCGGAGGTCCGGACCCAGGACAACCTGGCCGATGTCCTTGACGAGGATCGGCGTTCCGGTCTCGCTCGCCATGACGACGATGTTCTCGAAGTCGGCGACGGACCGCGCGTAGCCGCGCCCGCGAACCATGTACTCGGTCCCGCCGAAGTCGATGAGCCGGCCTCCCGCGTCGCTGTTTCCCCCGCGCACGGCGTCGACGACCCGGCTGATCGGCAGGCCGTAAGCCTGGAGCCGGTTCGGGTCCACGTTGACCTGGAACTGCCGCACGTACCCGCCGAGCGGCGCGACGTCGGCGACGCCCGCGACCGACTTCAGGTGGTAACGAAGGTACCAGTCCTCGTAGGACCGCATCTCCGCGAGGCTGTGCGTGCCCGACTCGTCCACCAGCACGTACTGGTAGATCCAGCCCAGGCCCGTCGCGTCCGGACCCAGCTCGGTCTTCACGCCCTGCGGCAGGCGCGGCAGCACGGACGAGAGATATTCCAGCGTTCGCGAGCGGGCCCAGTAGAGATCGGTGCCGTCCTCGAAGACGATGTAGACGTACGAGTAGCCGAAGTCGGAGAAGCCGCGGACGGCCTTGACGCCGGGGGCGCCGAGCATGGCCGTCACGATGGGATACGTGACCTGGTCCTCGACGATGTCGGGGCTGCGGTCCCACCGCGAGTAGACGATCACCTGCGTGTCGCTGAGGTCCGGAGTGGCGTCGAGCGGCAGGCGCTCCATCGACCACCAGCCCGCGAGGGCCGCCGCCACGGTCAGGAAGAAGACGAGGCCCTTGTTTTTCGCCGAGAACTCGATGATCCGGTCGATCACGGCCGGCGCTCGCCGCCGGAGTCCGCGGCGGGCGGCCTCATCCGGCTCTCGGAGTCGAGGAAGAACGTGCCCGACACCGCGATCCGCTCGCCGGGCGCGAGGCCCTTCACGATCTCGACGCGGTCGCTGAACCGCCAGCCCGTCTCAACCTGTCGGGGCTCGAAAACGCCCTCGCGGCGCTCGACGAACACCGTCTTCTTGAGCCCGGAGTCGAGGACCGACTCCACGGGAACGGCGATCGCCGGCGGGAAGGTGATGGGCAGCTCCACGTCGACGAACATCTCCGGCCGGAGGACGGTGCCGGGATTGTCCGCCTCGAGTCGCACCTTCAGCGTGCGCGAGGCCGCGTCGAACTGCGGCAGGACCTCGGCGACGCGGGCCGTGAGCGTCTTCCCCTGTTCCGGCAGAGACACCTGCGCGCGCACGCCGGGCCGGAGGTACTGCGCCTCGTTTTCGAAGACGTCCGCCAGAATCCAGACGCGGCTCAGGTCGGCGATCCGGAACCACTCCGCGCCCTTCTCGAACTTCAGGCCGGGCGAGACGTTCCGCGCGAGCACGAAGCCGGCCGCGGGGGCGACGATCTTGATCTCCACCGGAATCTCCCGCGTCTTCTTGATCTCCTCGATCTGGAAGGCGGACATCCCCACGTTTCTCAACCGCTCGATGTTGAACTCGAGAGCGCTGTTCGAGGACCTGAGCTGCAGCGGGTTGTCCGTGCCGACTTGCGCGGCACGATCCACGACGTCGAGCGCCGTCAGATAGGCCTGAAGAGGCACGCGGGCGTCCGGCATGAAGCAGCTCGCGAGCCACTGGTCCTTCTCGACGTGGCTGCCCGTCGTCACGGCCGAGACGTCGCGCACGGATCCGTCGGCCCCCGAATTGACCCTGTACACCCGGACCTCGTCCGGTACGACCCGGCCGAACAGGCGAAGGGTGCGGCTGCCCGACACCTTCTCCACCTCTTTCACCTGAATCCCGATGAGCTGCCGCTTCGCGGGATCGATCGGCGCGCTTCCGGGAAGCGTGGCGGACGCCTGGCCCGCGGAATCGGCCTGGGCCGGCCCTCCATCGGCATAGACGGGCTCGAGCGGCATGCCGCAGTCCGGAGCGGCCCCCGGCTTGTCCGACCTGTAGGTCGGGTGCATGGGATCGACGTAGTAGAGGATCTTCCTCGCGCCGACGGCCGCGGGAGTGATGGTACGTTCCCGGCTGCGCCGGGACCCGGCCAGGAAGGCCCCGGCGACCAGCAGGAGCAGTACGGCGGCGTACGCGGTTTTTTTCACGAGGGAATCTGCCTTATTTCAGAGGACTTTCTCTCGGCAAGAATAGCGAAAACGAGAAGCCGCACCCAAGAAAAAGCCCCGCGCAACGGCGGGGCTGCGCGGCACCCCGGCGCCGAAGCGCCGGGGTGCCTTGATTCACCAGAAGTCTTGGCTTACGGGACGATGCTCCAGCCGAACATCATGGCGTGATCCTCGTGGGCCAGGTTGTGGCAGTGCGTGACGTACGGGCCCGTGAAGTCGCGGAAGCCCCGGTAGATGATCACGGACTCGGAGGGATCCAGAGCGACGAGATCTTCCTTCCCGGAGTCGTCCGGATGCGCGGCATCGCCGGTCGGGAAGACGATCTTTCCGTTCCGC
>JADGNL010000145.1 GCA_017883495.1 Methanomicrobiales archaeon
CCCGACCTCGACCGTCGCGCCCGAGGCCTCGATCGTCCCCGTGAGATCATGGAGAACCTCCGCGAGCACCGCGCCCGCGTCCGTCGCCTCGAGCGTCCTGCCGGTCGTGGCCACGCGGGAGAGGGCGAGCAGATCCTTGATCTGCGCCTGCATCCGGGTGCCGCCGTCGACGATGAAGTCGATATACTCGCCCGCGGTCCCGTCGAGCCGATCCCTGTACCGCCGCACGAGGAGTTGCGAGAACGAGATGATCGACCGGAGCGGCTCCTGAAGATCGTGGCTGGCAACGTACGCGAACCGCTCGAGATCCTCGTTGGAGCGCTGCAGCTCGGCCGCGAACTCCTGGAGGGCGCCTCCGCGCGCCTGATCTCGGTGACGTCCTGGAAGACCGTGGCGAACGTCTCCGGTTTCGTGGAGACCACGGAGATCCGGAAGTGCCTGTCCAGGGGCGCGAAGTACTCCGTGAACCACGCGGAGACCCCTCGTCTCGGCCACCTGCCGATAGATCTCTAAGAACGGCGGATCCTCCGTCCCATGGAGCCGGCTCGCAGGCGCACCCGCGGCCCGTTCGACAGGGATCGAGGTGTTCCTCTCGAACGCGGGGTTCGCGTCGACGATCCGGTAGTCGACCGGCAGGCCGTCATCGTCGTAAACCAGCTCGTGGATGGCGAAACCCCCTCGCTCATGGAGGCGAAGAGGCCCCGGAACCGATCCTCGCTCTCCTGGAGCGCTTCCTGCGCCCGTTTCGGGATCGCGCTCCTGAGGATCTCCCACTCCCCCGTTTGATGAGGGCGAACTCGTGGTTGTCGATGACGTCCACGATCTCCTTGGGCCCGCACATCGCGGGCGAGTACGTGCAGACCGCGAGCATGCGGTGCTGGCCGATGACGTCGTTGACCATCTCCTCGTACCGCTAGAAGTCGTCCCAGACCGTCTCCTCGAGCCAGAAGGTGTTGCCGGTCAGGCGCAGCCCCCCGAACTCGCGGCCGCGCGCCTCGTTCAGTCTGTCGAGCCAGCCCTGGAGCAGGGCCGCCTCGTCGAACCGCCCGTCCCGGACGTACCAGTCCCGATAGTCCAGGATCTCGATCCGGTCCCGCGCGATCCGCTCGTCGAGGTCGGGGACGGCCGCGCGGAGGGCACGGGCCGCGTCCTCCACCTCGAGCGGCGCCGAGGGGATCCACATGCAGAACTCATTGGCCATGAGCCCTTCCCGGAAGTACGGGACCGGCGTGTCCACGAGGTCGGCCGCCGTCTCGTAGAACTGGCAGAAATGCGCGCCCCACGGCACGTCGCCGACGACCTCGATCCGGGTCCGCCGGAGGCGGCTTCCCGTCATGCCCTCGGCGGCCAGCGCGTTCAACGGCAAAGCGTGATTGTGGTGGCCGACGTCCGCTGCGGGGCTCATCAGGGTGAGGTTCGGCTCCCCAGTGAAAATTGTTGCATCGGGATTACTCGTCCTGCGGCCGCGACCCGGCTATCGGCATGCAGAGACCTGACATTGCCGTTCCACCTTTCTCCGGTTCCGGCGTGGCCGTCTAACGGGGTGGATGGCAACGGGGGGAGACCCCGGGGAGCTGCGGGGGACAGCGAGATCGATAGAAGACGTGGGGACCCATCCTATTCTCGGTGTTGGACAGAAAGGTGGGCCGCACAGATACTCTCGCAATAGTACTGATAAATATTACAATTTCTCCTGAATCATCTTGTCCGAACCGCGCGGTCGGCTCGGGCCGTGTGGAGGCGGAGTCCCGCCGCTCCGATTCAGGCCGAGGGCGAGAGCGGGGGCGTCACCGGCACAAGCCACGGGTTCGGCTACGACAACGTCAGGGCGGTGAAGTTCGACGCGGCAGGCGCGATCGAGTGGCAGCAGCTGCTCAACGGGAGCCATTCCGATTACGGGTGCGAGATCGAGCCGATGGCCGCTTTCGACTGCAACGGCAACGGTCGGATCGACTTCACCGATGTCGTCTGGCTCTTCACCCACCTCTGATCGCCAGACCACTCTCTCAGTTTTTACCGCCGTGCGGGGGCGATCGCGCACACCAAGCACGGGGCACGTCGGAAGCCTCATCGGGTCGAA
The DNA here is from genome assembly GCA_017883495.1 of Methanomicrobiales archaeon. Taxonomy (GTDB): domain Archaea; phylum Halobacteriota; class Methanomicrobia; order Methanomicrobiales; family Methanospirillaceae; genus UBA288. Next base: position 2,081 of record JADGNL010000145.1, read on the forward strand.
CGATACACCGATACATATGCAATACTGCCGGGTTCGGCTGGCCTTCGTGCTGCTCGTACTCCTCGCCCTTCTCCCGCTCGGGGCTCTCGCCGTAACCGACGGATCGAGCGGAGCCCGGCTTCTTCAGGCCGCCGCGCCCGGGGAATTCGGCTACGTGTATCCGGCCCCCGACCCGTCCGACCCGGTCGACGTGCCGGCCCCGTTCCCCGCATCCCCCGCATCGCCGGCGCACGGCATGCGGACCCGGCAGTTCCCCGCGACAGCGGACCCCCAGCCGACCTTCGCCCCGAACAATACCATGCACGTGTACGTGGCGGCAAAGGACTCGACCGTCACGCCGCCGAACGCGACCATCTATCGTTGCGACGGCGTCGGCGACGAGCGCGAGATCAACGACGCGATCGCAGCGGCCCGGGGCGGGGTCGTCGAGCTCCTCGACGGCAACTTCCGCTGCTCGGGCCGGATCACGCTCCAGGCCAACACGACGCTCGAGGGGCAGGGGTCGGCGAACACGACGATCGAGATCGTGGCGAAGTCCGGCAGCTCGGGGTACCTCCCGATCGCGATCGGAGCCGAGTACGTTAACGTCGGGGGCTTCACCATGCGCGGCAACGCCTTCATCATGGTCACGCGAAGCCACGTGCGGGTCCGGGACGTCCAGGCCACCTGCATCGACCTCAGCGGGAAATGGCGCACGGCCTCGGGCAATGGGATGTTCTTCGTCTGGGTGGCGCCGCCCGTGAACGTGGTCGACGACGTCGAGTTCTACGAGTGCCACGCCGTCGACTGCCACACGCACGGTTTCAACATGAACCAGGACTACAACGACGGAGTCTGCCGCGCCACCACGAACATCCGGTTTCTCGACTGCGGGGCCGTCCGCTGCGGGTACGGGGTGGCCGGCGACCCGGGCATCACTGCCCCCGTCACGTCCACGAACCAGTCCCGCTCGGAGTGGATCACCGGGTTCGACCTCCACGAGTGGCAGGACCTGATCAACTGCGAGGTCGTCAACTGCATCGCCGAGGACAACTGGGAGTCCGGGTTCCACCTCGAGCCCGGCGCCCGGTACGACGAAGCCACGGGCCGGGACATAGGTCCCCGGACGATCTCCCAGAACATCGTCTTCCGGAATTGCGTCAGCTCGAACAACGGCCAGAGGAACACCTACACCGCCCACTTCTTCATGTCCGGGTACTACCTCTCTCGCGACACGCACCTCTACGACTGCCAGTCCCTGAACAACCGGAACTGCGGGTACTACGTCCACGCCGGGGCCGCGAGCTCCTTCGAGGGCTGCACCGACGATGGCAGCACCTACGGTTTCAAGGTCTGCAAGGCCAGCTCGGACATCACGATCACGGACTGCACCTCCGCGGACAACCTGCGCTGGGCCCTCTGGCTCTCGTTCTCCCAGCGGATCCGGGTGGCGAACTTCCGGCACTCCGGTGTCGTCAGCGACCGCGGGTACCAGAGCAACCTCGGGTGGTACAAGGACGAGGACGCGTACCAGCTGCCCGTCACCGACTCCTCGTTCGAGATCACGGCCGTCGGGAACGGGATGCCGATCATCAACCGGGACGGGAGCAGGAACACGTACACGCTCCGGTACGAGGGGACGGGCCCCGCCGATCCGGTGACCACGGACTTCTCCGCGGTTCCTGCCCTGGGCGACGCACCCCTCCGGGTCCAGTTCACCGACGGCTCGACCAACGCGACCGTGCGGTGCTGGGACTTCGGCGACGGGAACACCACGCCCGAGCAGAACCCGGTCCACGTTTACGGGGCGCCGGGCAACTACACGGTCACCCTGATCGCCGCGAACGACTTCCGATACGACACGGAGACGAAGACCGGCTTCATCAGCGTCATGGGGCCGGTCGCTGCGTCGTTCACGGCGACGCCGACCCTGGTCCCCGTCGGCGGATCGGTCCGGTTCACGGACACGTCGACGGGCAACCCGTACACACGTTCGTGGGACTTCGGGGACGGCGCCCGGTCGACCGAACGGAACCCGGTCCACGTCTACACCGCGCCCGGGACGTACACCGTTTCGCTAACGGCCGCCAACGCTCACTTCTCGAATACCAGGACCGTCCCGAACCTGGTCACGGTCTGCGTGCCGGCGAACGCCGCCTTCGTCGCGAACCGGACGACCGGCCCGTCCCCGCTCGCGATCCGGTTCAACAACACCTCCGCCGGGAACCCGACGACGTGGACGTGGACCTTCGGGGACGGCGCGACCTCGCACGAGAAAGACCCCATCCATGTCTACGCCGCGGCCGGGGCGTACGACGTGAGCCTGACGGTCGCGAACGCGCTCGGTTCGGACGGCGAGGCGAAGACCCACTATATCGTGGTCGCGGCTCCTCCTCCGGCCGTGATACCGATCCCCGACAGTACCGGCTCTCCGACGGACACGGACGCCGACGGGCTATACGACGATGTGAACGGCAACGGTCGCAGTGACTTCGCGGACGTCGTGCTCTACTTCAACCAGATGACGTGGATCGCGGCGAACGAGCCGGTGGCGGCGTTCGACTTCAACGCGAACGGCCGGATCGACTTCGCGGACGTCGTCTGGCTCTTCAATCACCTGTAAGACTCGGATTCACTCTTTCCCTGTGGAGCACGTCCCCGGAATGCGACCGAGCCCGTCACGGTCGTAGCCACGAACTAAATCGGACGTATGGCGGCGTCGAGTAAACGGCGTTGATGCGAGACCCGGCGTTCGGTCGCGGGAACGACCACGAGGGCCGCGCGTTCGACCGGGAGCGGCCTGATTCGGTATGACGGAAGATGCCATCACGACGGAGAATCTCACCAAGCATTTCGGCGACGTCCGTGCGGTCGAAAGCGTCTTCCTGAACGTCGGCCGGGGAGAGAGACCTACGGATTTCTCGGCCTCAACGGGGCGGGGAAGTCGACGACCATCGGAATGCTGATGGGGATGATCCGCCCCACGAGCGGCTCGGCGTTTCTGTTCGGCGAGAAGGTCGATCCGTTCGCGTATCGATTATGGGAGAGCGTCGGGTTTCTCGCTGAGACTCCGCACGCCTACCCCGAGCTGACGGTCCGCGAGAACCTCGAGATCGTACGGCGAATGCGCGGGCTGACCGATCGGGACTCGGTCGATGCGGCGATCGACCGGTTGGGGCTGAGCGCGTACGGGGACAGAAAGGCGCAGCACCTCTCGCTGGGGAACGCGCAGCGGCTCGGGCTGGCCGGAGCGCTCATGCACGATCCCGATCTCCTGATCCTGGACGAGCCCGCGAACGGGCTGGACCCCGCGGGGATCGTCGAGATCCGGCACCTCCTCGGAGAGCTCGCGTCCGATCGCGGGGTGACCGTCTTTATCTCCAGCCATATCCTGGGAGAGGTGTCGAGGGTCGTGGACCGGATCGGGATCATCCACGAGGGCCGGCTGCTGCAGGAGGTGCCGGCGAACCTGCTCGAGCACCTCCTGAAGAGGGAACTGATCGTCGATGCCAGCGACCGACGGGCGGCGTGCGCGATCCTCGAGCGAGCCGGATTCGCGGTCCGCCCTTCCGGAGAGGGACCTCTCGAGATACCGGACGAAGATGCAATCCGGCATCCCGAGGAGATCGCGCGGATTCTGGTGAACGGCGGGGAACCGCCGACCCTGCTCAAAATCGAAGAGGAGGACCCCGAGTCGTATTTCCTGAGAATGCTCGGAGCGGATGCACGATGAATTCGGTCATTCCGACGATCCGGGTCGAGGGCCTGAAGCTTCGTCGATCGAAGATCGTTCCGATCTCGATCCCTCTCTTCGTCTTCATTCCCCTGATGATGGGGATGATGATGTACGTCTCCAGGGATCCGGAGCTGTCGGGGCGATTGGGCATCGCGGGCTCGAAGGTGGCGCTCTTCGGAGACTCCGA
>JADGNL010000146.1 GCA_017883495.1 Methanomicrobiales archaeon
TAGACCCCGACGATGAAAGTGAGCGGCATGAAGATGGTCGAGAAGATGGTCAGGACCTTGATGATCTCGTTCAGGCGGAACGAGACCGAGGAGAGGTAGATGTCGAGCATGCCCGCGACCACGTCGCGCAGGGACTCGATCGTCTCGATCATCTGGACGGTGTGGTCGTAGACGTCCCGGTAGAAGATGATCACCGACTGGTCGATCAGGGGAGTGCTCTCGCGCTCGACGCGGAGGACCAGCTCGCGGAGCGGCCAGAGGGCGTGGCGGAACTCGACCATGTTCCGCTTGAGTTCGTGAACGTCCCGGAGCGTCTCGGGCGTGGGCTGGACGAGCACCTGCTCCTCGAGGAACTCACCGCGCTCGTCGAGCTCCTCGAGCACGGCGTAGTACCCGTCGACGACCACGTCCACAAGCGCGTACGTGAGGTAGTCCGCGCCGAACTGGCGGATCCGCCCGTCCTTCCTGATCCGTTCCCTGACGGGTTCGAGGACGTCGCCCGGCGCCTCCTGGATCGAGACCACGATGTTCTGTCCGAGCACGATGGAGACCTGCTCGACGCGGAGCCGTTTATTCGGCTCCTCGAGGGAGATCGTCTTGAGCGAGAGATAGACGTAATTCTCGAAGAGATCGAACTTGGGCCGAGCGAGGGTGTTCAGCATGTCCTCGAGGACCAGCGGGTGGACCTTGAGGTGGTCCCCGATCGCGCGCACCGTGCCCGGGTCGAGGCCGACGACGTCGATCCAGGTGACGGGCCACGACGGAACGGACCGCAGAGCCTCGTCGATGCAGCATGACGGGTGCTCCTCATAGCCGTCGGGCCCGAACCGGATGACGGTGATCACGGGCTCGACCGGGGGGTGCTCGCCCACGTAGACGAGCGAACCCGGCGGAAGCCCGAACTTCTCCGACGGGCGGACGACCCGCTGCTGCGAGAGCGTCGTGGTATTTTCGCCCGCGAGCCGCACCAGCTTCTCGGACGGCTCTTCGCCTTCGGCCATGGCAATCCATAGAGTGTTCTCAGCCCATAATGCCTTTTCGTTCGGAGCGAAGCACAAGCAAATGGTTTATGTTCTTCCCCTCACCACATCAGTCTGGGGTCACGATGGAGATCGTCAAGATTCCGCGGATGGAGAAGGGGGAGTACGACCGGCTGATCGAGGAGGGGTACGTCTGCCGGATCGCGTTCCAGGGCGAGAAGTACCCGTATATCGCCCCGTTCCTCTACGTCTTCGACGGCCGGTTCCTCTACTTCCTCTCGACGAAGTACGGCAAGAAGATCGACTACTTCCGCAAGAGCCCGTACGTCTCGGTCGAGGTCGAGCGATACAGCTGCGACCTCTCCTACTACACATTCGTGACCATGCAGGGGCGGCTCGAGGAGGTCGAGGACTCGATCGAGAAGAAGTTGATCCGGGAGCGGTTCGTCGAGCTGATCGTCGGGCGCCACCTCTCGAACAACATCCTCGGAGCGCTCGGCCACTCGCCGCAGGACCCGCCCGAGGCGATTGCCGAGGAGGAGCGCTCGCTCGTCTGGCGCCTGACGGGGGTCAAGGACCTGGTCGCGCTCAAGAACCTCTGATCCTCGTCCGATACCCTTTTTTCATCTCGGCACAGACGTAAACTGTTACATCGCGGAGCGCGCTCGCCGACGGCGGGTGCCGAACGCTTCCACGCAACGGAGTATTCTCGTGGCCACGTCCGGTCTTGACAAGCTGCTATCCTGGGTCCTGTTGATCGCGGTCGTCGCCGCGATCGGGCTCACGGTCGTCCTCTCCCAGCTCCCGCCCCGGGAGGAGCCGTTCACCGAGTTCTACCTGCTCGGCAACGACGGGATCGCCGAGGACTACCTCTTCGATCTCCGTGCGGGCCAGGGCCAGCCCGTGATCATGGGGATCACGAACCACGAGGGCGCGCCCACGAGCTACGTGGTCGAGATCTGGGCGGCCCATGAAACGATCGTCGCCTCCACGAACCGCACGCACGTGGACTCGATGAGCCAGATCGGCACCGTACACGTGGACCTGCTCGAGGGCCAGACCTACGAGCAGCCGTATGCGGTCACGGTCTCGGACAAGGGCGCGAATAAGGTGGAGTACCTGCTCTTCAAGTCCGGCGTCCCGGGAGCCGACGTGCCGCCCGCGAGCGTGACGGGCCAGGATCGGGTCGACGCCGCCTACCGGAACGTCAACCTCTGGATCGCGGTGAACTGACGATAGTCAGCACCGCTCGATGAAGTTTTCCAGGATGCGGAGGCCGACGGCGCCGCTCTTCTCGGGGTGGAACTGGACGCCCCAGGCGTTTCCCGACCGAACTGCCGAGGCGAACGGCAGGATATAATCGGTCGAGCAGATGCACTCGGACGGGGCGGTGCTCGCGTAGAAGGAGTGGACGAAGTACACGTACTCCTCGGGCTTCAGCCCGTCGAGCAGGGGGTCGCCGGGCTGCTCGGCCCGGATCGTGTTCCAGCCCATGTGCGGGACCTTGAAACCCGGGACGCGCGGAAAGGCGCGGACCTCTCCCCGGACGAGCTCGATGCCCCGGTGCCGTCCATGCTCCTCGGACGACTCGAGGAACATCTGCATGCCGAGGCAGATCCCGAGCACGGGCACGCGCCCGGCTGCGTCGCGAATGACATCGACCAGCGGCCGGAGCTGCGCCATTCCCTCGTGAAATGCGCCGACGCCGGGCAGCACGATCCGATCGGCTGCCCGAACCTCGTCCGGGTCCGAGGTCAGGCGGACCGCGGCGCCCGCCCGCTCGAGACCGCGCGAGACCGAGCGGAGGTTGCCGAGTCCGTAGTCAACGACCGCGATTCGCTCCATCCGTACCGGCCCTCCGCCAGTGCCCCTCGTTCACCCATTCGTCCGGCAGCCCCCGTTCCCGCTGCCAGGCTCTGAGGCGCTCGTTCCATGCGCCCATCGGTTCCGGGTAGTCGCGCTCGATCATCCGCAGCAACGCAAGGTCGCTGGATGGACAGATATAGCAGCCGATCCGGTCGAGGCCCCGTTCGTACAGCGGGTTGTACGGCGCCTCTTCGCGAAAGAGGTAGAGCCAGACGTGGAGTGCCGTCCACGTGTGAATCGGCGCGGCCGAGAGCTGGGTCGGGAGCGCGGGGTTCCGCCAGACCCGGCGGCTCTTCGCGCGTTTGTACGACTCGTACTTCCGCTGACCGATGAACGAGAGGCACTCGCCGAACCGGCCCCGGATCGCCTCTCCTATGGGCGCGAGTTTGCAGACCCCGCAGCACCAGCGCGCATCGACCGCGGGAGGCCCCTGTTCGGCAAAGGTCGCGTCGAAAGCGGTCTCGCCCGAGGACCGAACGACCTCCGCTCCGTACCGGACTGCGACCTCGTCGATGTTCGCGTAGGTCTCGGGGAACTCGAAGCCCGTATCGGCAAAAAGGAGCGGGGGGACCGTGCCGAGTGCCGCCCGGACCACGAGAAGGGTTGCAAGGCTGTCCTTGCCGCCCGAATACGAGACCGTGACCGGGAGATCCGGATACGACGCCGCGACCTCGCGGACGAACGAGGCCGACGTGGCCTCGTACCGGTCGAGGACCGGCCGGTTCGCGGCGA
>JADGNL010000147.1 GCA_017883495.1 Methanomicrobiales archaeon
AGGAGTTCGCGGCCGAGCTGCAGCGCCCCAATGAGGATCTCGAGCGGTTCGCGTACGTTGCCAGCCACGATCTTCAGGAGCCGCTCCGGTCGATCATCTCGTTCTCGCAACTCATCGAGCGACGGTACAGGGATCGGCTCGACGAGGACGCGGCCGAGTATATCGACTTCATCGTCGACGGCGGCACCCGGATGCAGGCGCAGATCAAGGATCTGCTCGCCCTTTCCCGCGTGGCCGCGACCGGCAGGACGCTCGAGGCGACGGACGCGGGCGCGGTGCTCGCGGAGGTTCTCCATGATCTCACGGGGACGATCGAGGCCTCGGGCGCGACGGTCGAGGTCGGGGACCTGCCGTGGGTCATGGCCGACCCGGTCCAGCTCGGGCAGGTCTTCGCGAACCTGATCGGCAACGCTCTGAGTTATCGTCGGGCCGATGTCCCGCCTCACGTCCGGATCGCGGCCGAACGCACGGGACATCTCTGTCAATTTACCGTGACCGACAACGGAATCGGGATCGACCCCCGAGTATCACGACCGGATCTTCGTGATCTTCCAGCGACTTCATACCCGCGAGGAGCACGAGGGCTCGGGGATCGGCCTTGCGATCGTCAAACGGATCGGGGAACGGCACGGCGGCCGCATCCGTATCGAGTCCGCGCCGGGCGAAGGGTCGACCTTCTCCTTCACGATGGCGCCGGCCTGAGCGGGGGCGGAGCCGTTTCCCGTAGTGTGCTGTTCAGGGGGATGCCGTCGGCCCGGTAACTTCCCGTCGGCCCCGCGGGCAGAAGGTCGTAGACGTACTCTCCGTCGTAGGGAACCGGCTCGGCGTACAGCACGGCCGACCCATCGAGCAAGTCCCCGGTCCGCAGCGCGCCGAGAGTCCGCCCGTCCGTGGTGGGGTGGCCGGGCGAGGCCGTGACCGTCCGGCCGTCGGCGAGCTCCAGGCGGACCACGACGTGCCCGGCCGGAACTGCTGTCTTCGCCGTCCGCAGCACGGGAGCCGCGACCCATGCCCCGTCCGGAGCGAGGGTCAGGACGGACGTTCCCTCCGCGAGCTCGTTCACCGGAACGGACCCCTGCGGCGTCTCGATCCGGGTGCATTCCGCGAGACAGATGGGGCAGGTCAGGATCGCCGCTTCGGACCGCTGTTCGGCGATCGTGCCATCCGTGCGTATCACGCCCGAGACCCGGCGCCCCTCCCCCTCGGTGCCGAGCTGCATGCTGTACGTGAAAGAATCCCCCGTTGCCGGAGTGAGTGGTATGGCCTGCAGCCGCTTGTGCTCCCGATAGATCGCGAGCTTTGCAGCGTCCGAGAACGGCGGCAGGAGCCCCGTCCGGTTCACGATTGAGTCGAACTCGGCGGTATTGTTCTGGATGGCGGGAAAGACCTCGAGCGCCTTCGTCTGCTCGTCGCTGCGGGAGAGCGGGTAGTAGTCGGGGTCGCAATAGAAGAACCGGTCCTCGTCGTAATGGTCGAGGAGCATGTACTTCAGCTGCGGTTCCGTGTACGTCGTCGTGGACGGGGGCGCCGTGCAGCCCGCTGCGGCTGCGCCGAGAAGCACGACGAGACCGAGAACGTATCCCATGGGGAGCGCTGGCCGATCGCGCGGTTGCAGCTCGCGGTTCCTTCGGGATCCCACGGCGATCACTGCGGTCCTGCAAGGATATTACTTTCGGCCGACCGCCGCGGACAGATGCGGGTTCGCCCTTCTCCTCCGGGCATCCCGACGAGCCCGGCCGTCGCGGAGATTTGAACGGTGGGATGTGTTTCGACCCCGATCTCCGGGACCACTCGAACGGCGTCTGCTTGTCCGGACGAATCGGGGCGGTCCGCCGGATCGGATGCCATAATATGTAGAGAGCGCCAATATCGATTTACCGATATCGTTTTCCCGATATCGGGTCCTGCCACGGAGACAAAAGCCCGGAGGTCGGGACTCACGACGAAATGCTTGTCGGGAATCGAGCCCGAAAAGGAGAGCCCCATGAACGAGATGCGGGAGATGAAGAGTGCCATGTACGATATGCGAGATATGATGAAGAAACTCCATCGGCTCGGCCGGTACGGAGGATACGGCGGACTTAGGACCATGGTCCTGTACACGCTCAGCGAACAGCCGAAGAACGGTGTGGAGATCATGGACGCGATCGAGATGATGAGCTTCGGCCATTGGAAGCCCTCGCCGGGCTCGGTCTACCCCTTGTTGAAGAAGGCCATGACCGAGGAGAACCTGATCCGGAAGCGGGAGGACGGTCGGTACGAGCTGACGCCCGAGGGGTGCGCCGAGATTGGGTACTTCGGCGTCGCGCGCAGCCCCGCCTCGACCTCGGTGGACGGCGTCCTCTCGGAGATCGACAGCCTGCTCTCCTACCTGGAGGACCTGCCGGCCGAGCGGGTGGCGCCGCACCGCGAGCGGCTCGACGAGATCGCCGCGCGCTTCGAACGGCTGCGCGGGAGGCTTGCGCATGGAAGCGAGCAGATTTGAGGGGCGGGGCATGCAGATGTTCGAGAACGACATGAGGGAACGTGAATGGATGTCGCACGAGATGGAGCACCGAATGCGATGCTGTGCTCATGCGATGCGCATCTGGAGCCGTGAGATGCGGGCGCGGACCTCCGGTCCGACGGACGGTGACCAGGCGACCGACTCGCTCGACGAGGCCCTGACCGGGTTCGAGAGTGATCTCTCCTACCTGGAGGAGCTCCCGGAGAGCGGCATCGTTCCCTTCCGAGCCGAGCTGGACGGAATGGACAAGCGGTTGAAGCGAGTGATCGCGGGCCTGAAGGACACGGCGCCATGATGGCGGACGGAGTTTCCGTGCCGCGGGAGGACGGCGGGCAGGCGATCGGCCCTCGCGCATCCGACGTTCGGGGCGAGGCGCCGACCGTGGCGATCCACGTCGAGAACCTGACGAAGCGGTTCGACGAGCTGGTCGCGGTCGACAGCGTCTCGTTCGAGATCGAGCGCGGCGAGGTCTTCGGCCTTCTCGGCCCGAACGGTGCCGGCAAGACCACCACCATCTCCATGCTCGCCACCCTGCTCAAGCCGAGCGCGGGCTCGGCCACGGTGGACGGCAAGGACATCGAGCGAGACCAGGACGGGGTCCGTCGCTCGATCGGGATCGTCTTCCAGGACCAGAGCCTCGACGAGGAGCTGACGGCCTGGGAGAACATGGATCTCCACGGCCGCCTCTACCGGATCCCGAGCGAGACCCGGCGCCAGCGGACCGCCGAACTTCTGGACCTGGTCGGCCTGACCGAACGGAAGGACGACATCGTCAAGACCTTCTCGGGAGGGATGCGGCGGCGCCTCGAGATCGCGCGGGGCCTTCTTCATCACCCGGTCGTCCTCTTCCTGGACGAGCCCACGCTCGGCCTCGACCCCCAGACCCGGAACCTGCTCTGGGAGTACATCGCGAACCTGGCCCGGGAGAAGGGGATCACGATCATCCTGACCACGCATTATATGGAGGAGGCGGATCGGCTCTGCAACCGGGTCGCGATCATCGACCACGGGCGGATCATCGCCCTCGATACCCCGGACCGTCTGAAAGACGCGATAGGCGGGGACGTGGTGAACGTCCGGTCGACGACCCCCGGGGCAGTCGCGACTGCCCTGGACGAGCCCTGGATCAGCCGGATCGAGGTCCACGGCGGCGAGGCGACGATCAGCGTGCAGCACGCCGAACAGCACCTCAGCACGATCGTGACCCGGCTCGTGGAGCGGAAGATCCCGATCGAGTCGATCGCGATCCGGAAGCCGACCCTCGAGGACGTCTTCCTCCACTACACGGGCACGACGATCCGCGAAGAAGAGGCGGGCGGCATGGACCAGATGCGGATGTTCATGCGGCAGAGGAGGCGGTGATATGGATATCGTTTACACCCTCTGGCTCAGGAACATGAAGCGCTACCTCCGGTCGAAGAGCCGGATCGTGGGGAGCATTGCGATGCCGCTCTTCTTCCTGGTCTTCCTGGGCTTCGGATTGAACTCGGTGGTGCAGCTCCCCGGACTCGGGGGGACAAACTACATCCAGTTCCTGATACCCGGCATGGTCGCGATGAGCGTGCTCTTCACCTCCGTCTTCTCGGGGGTCCAGATCATCTGGGACAAGCAGTTCGGCTTCCTGAAGGAGACCCTGGTCGCCCCGATCTCGCGCCTGGAGATCATGGTGGGCCAGACCGTCGGCGGCGCGACCACTGCCTTCATCCAGGGCGTCATCATTCTGGTCGTTTCGCTCTTCGTCGGGCTCCAGATCTCGAGCATCCCCGGGTTTCTGATCGCCTTCGGGTTCATGGCCCTGATCGGGATCGCGTTCACGGCGTTCGGGATCGCGATCGCGTCGAAGATGGAGGATATGACCGGCTTCCAGCTGATCATGAACTTCGTGGTCTTCCCGATCTTCGGTCTCTCGGGCGCACTCTTCCCGATCAGCAGCCTTCCCGCCGTCGTCGCGCCGATCACCCTGCTCGACCCCCTGACCTACGGGGTTGAGGGAATCCGGTACGGCCTAACCGGGGTCTCCCAGATCAATCCGCTTCTGAGTCTCGCGGTCCTCGGCGGGTTCACCGTGGCGGTGACCGTGATCGGGGCGTACCTGTTCCGGAAGATCCAGGTGTGAGGGGTTCCGGCTGCCGGTCGGTTCACCGGAAGGCATCCTGCCCCGAACCCATTTTTTCTCTCTGCCGGCTCCCTGCGGAGGGCTGCGGACCTGTCTCTGATCGAAAGAGCCGGAACGTTTTCACAACACCAGGATCAGTACCCGGAACGCGATGCCGCCGATGGCGATCGCCATCACGACCTCGGTCGCGGAGATTGCGAGCGCTTTTCTCCAGCCGAACTCCGATGCGAGCACGAGGATTACCGAGATGCAGGGGATGTAGAGCATCGAGACCAGGGCGAGGACGATGAGCTGGGCCGGCGAAACGATCGCCGCGAAGTTCGTCGTCTGGAAGATCACGGCCAGCGTCAGGATCGTCAGTTCCTTCCGCACGATCCCGAAGATCAGGGTGATCCCGATCACCGCCGGAAGCCCGAGCCAGAGGACGGTCACGGGGGCGAGCAGGTCGTTCACCGGGGTGAGGAGGCCGGCCGCGTAGAAGGCCTGGAGGACCGCGCTCCCGATGATGTACGCCGGGAAGACGATCCGTACGAGCGACTTCGTCCGGGTCCAGGTCTGTTTCAGGACGACCGAGATCGAGGGGACGTGGTAGTCCGGCATCTCCATTATCAGCCCGACGGACTCGCCCGGCACGGCCCTGAACGCGATCCTCCCGACGACGAGGATCAGGAGAATGTCGAACGCGTAGAGCGCGAGCGCCCACCAGATGTTGACGAACGCGGCGACCAGGCCCAGGATCACCACCGTCCGTGCGGTGCAGGGGACGAGCGTCACCAGGAACGCGGCGAGCGTCTTCTGCTTCGGCGTCTCCATGATCCGGCACGAGTAGATAACGGGGACGTTGCACCCGTACCCGAGGATCAGGGGGATGATCGCCTTGCCGTGCAGCCCCAGCTTGTGCATCCCGCGGTCGAGCATCACCGAGATGCGGGTGAGGTAGCCCGAGTCCTCCATGACCGCGAGGAGAAGGTAGAACGGCAGGACGTAGGGAATGACCAGGGTCACGCCCGCGACGAGGCCCGTGAAGGCCCCGTTCCAGAGGATGTCCGTGAGCGGACCCGTGATCACAGGCTCGTACTGTTCGAACTGCGAGAGAAACGCCGCGAGAAACGCCGAGACCTGCGCCCCGATCAGGAATGTCCAGACCAGGAGCCCGCCGATCACGGCGACGACCGCGAAGTACCCGAGAACCGGGTGGAGCGCCACTGCGTCGAGGCGATCGGTCAGGCTCTTTCTCTCCCCATCGCCCGGCGGCCGGATGGTCATGACCTCGGCGGCGATCCGGTCCGCGATCTGGTACCGTTCCGCGCTCATGACGACGGAGACCGGCTCCCCGTGGATTGACTCGATCTCCGCTGCGAGCAGGCCCGCCGTCTCGACGACGCCCGGGTCCTGTGCGCTGACCATTTCCATGATGGTCGGATCGCGTTCGAGCAGTTTGATGGCCGTCCAGCGCACGGGGTACCGCGTCGCGATGTTCTCCAGCAGGGAGACGATCCGGACGATCCGCTCCTCTATCTCCTTTCCGTAGCGGAGAACCGGGGGGACCGGGTGGTTTTCCATGAGGTCCGTGATCGCGTCGGTGAGAGCAGGAATTCCCTTGCCCCTGATGGCCACCGTCGGGACGACCGGGACGCCAAGAAGCGCGGAGAGTCGGTCCGCGTCGATCGCGATCCCTTTCTTCCCGGCCAGATCGATCTGGTTGACCGCGATCATCAGCGGAGGCGCGAGCTCGAGGAGCTGGATCGTGAAGAAGAGGTTGCGCTCCAGGGCAGAGGCGTCGATGACGTTGATCACCGCGTCGGGGTGCTCGAGCGCGATGAAGTCCCGCGAGACCAGTTCCTCCATCGAGAACGTCGAGAAGGAGTAGATGCCGGGCAGGTCGATCACCCGGATCCGTTTCCCCTCATGCAGCAGGAGCCCCTCGGTCCGCTCGACCGTCTTTCCGGGCCAGTTGCCGATGATCTGGTCCACGCCGGTCAGCTGGTTGAAGAGCACGCTCTTGCCGACGTTGGCATTGCCCGCGAGGGCGATGGTGTAGTCCGCATTCCTGACGCCGGGCGCTCCGCTTTTCGCACTCGAGCAGGCGTCGCAACCCCCGCAACCTCCGCAACTGCTCAAGCTTCACCCGCCGCGGGCGATTCGATGAAGATCTTCTCGGCGATCGCGTGATCGATCGCGAGCTTCGTTCTCCTCACCAGGACTTCGACGGGTCCGTCCATGGGGGTCTTCCGCATGACGGAGACCACCGTCCCCAGGGTCAACCCGAGGTCCGAGAGGCGCTGGACGACCTTGCAGTCCCCCCGGATGAACGCGATCCTCCCTTCCTGCTCGGGGAGGAGCTCGGTGATGGGGACGATCCGCTTCTCCCGGACGGTCTCTTCCGCGTCGGCGCACTCGGGGCAGCTTCCCACCGCTTTCGTGCAGGGCCCGATCGGGCTGCCGTGCGGACAGTGCGCGGGCGCGTCCAGCATCCGGCAGAGCGCGTTCTCCGTCTCCTCGGAGATGGTGTGCTCCATCCTGCAGGCTTCGTCGTGGACCTTCTCGCGGTTGATGCGCAGGACGTCGGTCAGGAAGACCTCGAGGAGCCGGTGCCGGCGCTTGATCGTCTCGGCGATCCGTCTGCCCTCGGCGGTCAGGGTTGCTCCGCGGTACGGCTCGTACGCGACGAGCCCCTTCGCCGAGAGGCTGCGGAGGACTTCGGTCACGCTTGCCGGCGCGACCTTGAGGCACCTGGCGATCGCGGTGGTCTTCGCTGAACCGGCCTGCGATTCGAGGTCGTAAATGGCTTCAAGGTATTCCTCGACCTGCTCCTGTGCCATGTACCAAATATTTAGGTTTCCCTAAATAAGAATATTTAGGTTGTCCTAAATTGGTGCATTTCAGTATCCGGGATCCCACGCCCCGGCATTGGCGTATCCCCGCATACGGCCGCAATCGGCGCACCGGCCGTTCGACGTCGTGACCATTCGCAGCGCGATGGAATCGCCACAACCAGGTACGACGCCGGAGTCGCCGCCGGCATCACTCTCTGAGGGATCAGCGGTTCAGTGCAGGAAGAAGAGCGCGGCGAAGACTCCGCCCGAGAGCGTCGCGGCCAGGTTCGTGCCCGAGTTGCCGATCAGGCCCCGGTTCTCGAAGAGGGCGCCGATCACCGAGTCCGCGTTCGTCCCGACCAGCCCCGCGGCCACCGTCACGAGAAGCATGGCCGGATCCGCCACGCCGAGCAGGAACGCGACGACCCCGATCGCGAGCGCGGCGAGCCCGGCCGCGGCTTCGCCGACGAGCGTCACCCCGCCGTTCGTCCCGGGCCGGACCCGCTCGAAGGTCGTGATCAGGTACGGCGTCTTCGCCGTTACCCCGACCTCGGACGCGACCGTGTCCGCGGCCGCCGTGGCCACCGCCCCGAGGAAGAGCGCGACGCAGGCCGGGTGGAGGGTCACGCCGTACAGCACCGCCGCCGCGGCCGCCACGATCCCGTTCGCGAAGACGTTCCGGTACCCGCGTACTCCGCTCTTCTCCTCCTCGACCCCGATCCGCCGCTTGTAGTCGAACCGGTACCGCGTCGTGCCCGCGCCGAGCGCGAAGAAGACAAGCAGCACCACGAACCACCGGACATCGGCGAAGACGATCAGGAGCATCCCGATCAGGGCCCCCGAGAAGAGGCCCGAGAGGTCCATGGCCCGGGCGCGGTACGCGAAGTACCCGAACGAGAACGCCATGATCGCGGCCGCGACCAGGTTCAGGCCGTTGACCGCGAAGTCCAGGTCGTCGAAGAGGTAGACGGTCATCGCGACCCCGAGCATCTCCACCAGGAACGCGTCCTCGCGATCCGCCAGGATCGCCTTGAGGAGTACGGCCACGACCACGCCCATCAGCACGATCAGCGGCTCCTGCTTCCCGAGCGCCGACGAGACGGCGAGCCCGGCCACGAGCGCGCCGCCGAAGAACCAGAGATAGACCGGGGGGACCTCGCCGGCCTCGAATCGCCGCTGCACCTCGGCCCGGCGCCGGCGCCGGACGAAGAGGGTGCCGTCCGCGTACCGGGCCGCGAGCTCGCCCACGAGCATGACCGCGAGCGTGACCGCGAAGACGTAGAGCGGGATGATCCCCGTGCCGAAGAGGACGGCAAGGA
>JADGNL010000148.1 GCA_017883495.1 Methanomicrobiales archaeon
AAGCCGAGCTCGCCGAGCAGGGCCGCGAGCAGCACCGACTTGTCCGAGCAGACGCCGCGCTCCAGGTAGAGCGTCTCGTACGGGTACCGGACGCCGTAGTACGGCTCGGCCGCCCGCGCGTCGTCGTAGTCGAGGTGCTGGACCAGGCTCACGGCGATCCGGGCGCGGTCGTCCAGCTCGTCCGTCATCGAGGCGATCGTCGCCGCGAGCTCGCGGATGTAGGGACGACCCGACTGTTCGCCGACGACCCGGCGATAGCGCGCCGCCTCGTCGTCGGCGACATACCCGACGACCCGGTCGGGCATGGCGTCGTACACGCCGCGGTAGAGCGTGACGGCCACCGTCCCCGCGTGGCCGCGGACGGTATAGGCCAGCTCCCGGGCCTCGGCCCCGGTCTCGTGGGCCGAGTATCCCGGGACACCGGTCGGGGCTGCGGCCGGAGCGTGGATCGACGGGCCGACCCCCCACGGGCCGATCATGCCGGCCACCCACGGGACGGCCTGGGCCACGAGCAGGGCGCCGACGGCCAGCAGGAGCAGCCCGAGAAGGAAGCGTCCCGCACCGCTGGAGCGGACGGGCATGAGTGTGCCCGGAGCTGCCGGCGGGGCCTCGACCGCGCGGATCCGGAAGCCGCATCCCGGGCACCACGCATCCCGAGCAGCCGTGACGTCCGTGCCGCAGCGGGCGCAGAACCGGCGGGGCACCGGCTGCGGCGCCCGGCCGGTCAGGCCGTCGCAGTATGGGCAGGGAAAGGTGCCGTTCGCGATCGTCGCGCCGCAGTACGGGCACCGGGCCATGGTGACGGCGTATGGCGTTGCGGGGCAATAGGCATTCCGAGCTTCGCCGAAAGGCGTATCACCCGCCCGCGCGAGCTGGGGCGCATGGATCCCGTCGCCCTGCTCGGCTACGTCGCCGGCGCGTTCACGACGGTCGCGTTCATGCCGCAGCTGGTGCGGGCGCTCCTGACGAAGTCCACGGGCGACCTCTCGTTCCCGATGCTCATGATGATGTTCTCGGGCGTCTCGCTCTGGAGCATCTACGGGTACTCGATCGGCTCGCTCCCGATCGTGGTGCCGAACGCGATCATGGCCGCGCTGCTCGTGGCGCTGATGCTCCTCCGCATTCGTTACGACTAGAGCCGCCGCCGCGCGGCCTCGAGGGCCTCGGTCACGGTCTCGGCCTTCGGCTTCAGGATCACGACCGGGATATCGACGATCCGCTCGACGATGGAGGCGAGCACGGGGGCGCAGACGATCGCGGCCGCCCCCTCCTTCTCGGCCCGGACGGCCGCGACGATGCACTCCTCGAGCGAGTTCGCGGGATAGCCCCTGACCGGGTACGGGCGGCCGCGGACCTCGACCGTGAGCCCGGCGACCTCGTCGAGCAGGAACCGCGCCGCGATCACCGCGACCGACCGGGCCTGCTTCGGCTCGAAGGCCTCGGCGATCCGGCGCACGGTCGAGAGGCGGGGGTCCCGCTCTCCGGACGAGCACTTGTACAGGGTCGGCAGCGGGATCCCGGTCCGATTCGAGAGCTCGCGGATGGTCATGTCGCGCCGTTCGAGCTCCTCGGCGAGCGCGTTCTGGAAGGTCGTCTCGACTACGCGCCGCAGAAACATGGTGGTACGATCTGGGCGCAGACTCTATTTTCCCTTTCCGGAACTGCGCGCGGTCGCGGGGAGTTCGGACGACGCACGGAGAGCATGCGTACGGCCAATACAGATAATACAGGTTCGGGCCGATATCGGTACCCATTCAGGGTGATGCATCATCGGGCTCTCTAATCCCTTCAGGCCGAACGTCCGGCGGCTCGCCCCCCGAAAGGACGCTCCCGCGCTCCTGCGCCTCCTCGGCCACCGCAACCCCCGGGTCCGGACCGAGGCGCGAAAGGCGCTCTTCGAGCTCGCCTCGGCCGACCCCGACCCGCTCATGACGCTCCTCCGGACGGGGAGCCCCGAGGAGCGGCGGCGTTCGGCCGAGATCCTCGCGGCCGTTCCCGGGCTGGACAGGTCGCAGCTGCTCGCGGCTCTCGGCGAGGGGGGCGCTCCGGACGCGGCGGGTATCCTGGCGCGGAACGGCGAGCAGGCGCTGCCCGAGCTGCTCAAGGCCCTCGGCTCCGGGCAGGATTCGGTCCGGGACGGCGCCGTGCTCGCACTCGTCGGGATGGGCCCGTCCGTCTGGCCGGCCCTCGCCCCCATGCTCCGGGACCCGTCACGCCGGGTCAGGCTCGGCGCGGCCCGGGTGCTCGAGGAGACGGGCTGGACCCCGTCGGAGGCACGGGAGACTTTCGCGTTCCGCACGGCCCTCGGGGACTGGGACGCGGTCGCCGGCATGGGCTCCGCCGCCGTCCCGTTCCTGCTCGAGTCCCTCTGCGATGCGCACCCCGGCGTGCGCGAAGAGACGGCCCGCGCTCTCGGGCGAAGCGGGGACGCCGCCGCAGTCCGGCCGCTCGCCGACCTGCTCGCCCGCGACCCCGAGGAGGAGGTCCGGGAGGCCGCTGCCGCCGCGCTCGGCGTCCTGAACGACTCCGCCGCCGTCCCGGCCCTCCGCACGGCCCTCGGTGACCGGTCCCACGCGGTCCGGCTCGCCGCCGCCGCCGCGCTCGGGGGCCTCGGGTGGCGCCCAGCGAACGACGACGAGACGATCGCCCTTCTCCTCGCGACCGCGCAGTGGGACGCTCTCGGCCGGTTCGGCGCGGGCGCGGTCCCGCGGCTCGTCCCTGCCCTCGGCGACGACTCCTACGGTATCCGGCGCGGCGCGGCCGGGGCTCTCCTCGCGCTCGGCGCCGTCGCCCGGCCGGCCCTCGAGCGCGCCCGCGCCGACCCGAACCCGGCCGTCCGCGAGGAGGCGGCCGCGCTCCTGGCCCGGATGGGCCCCGCTCCGCCCGGCACCGTGGAGGAACCCGCGGCCGAGAGCGAGGAGCCGCCCCCCGAGACCGAA
This sequence comes from Methanomicrobiales archaeon, assembly GCA_017883495.1. Taxonomy (GTDB): domain Archaea; phylum Halobacteriota; class Methanomicrobia; order Methanomicrobiales; family Methanospirillaceae; genus UBA288. The sequence goes on from JADGNL010000148.1 coordinate 2,940, forward strand.
CCGGAAGCCGAGCCTGCGGCAGAACCGGAGGTCGAGCCCGAACCTGAACCCGAGGCCGAACCCGTCCCGGTTTCCGTCCCCCCGGAGCAGCCCGCCCCGCCGACGCTCGCGGACCTCGCCGGCCGGCTCTATGCCGGGGGACCTGAAGAGCGTCTGGCCGCGGCCGGGGCCCTCGCCGCAATGCCCCCGGAGCGGGCCGTGCCCGCGCTCGCGGGCGCGCTCCTCAACAACGACCCCGCCCTCCGCGAGGCGGCCGTCGCCTCCCTCGGCGCGCTCGCCACGCCG
>JADGNL010000149.1 GCA_017883495.1 Methanomicrobiales archaeon
CGAGGTCGATCCCGAACATCTCTTCGTCGGGGAACATGAGTCCACAGTCGACGACGACGATGTCGTCGCCGTACTCGAAGACGTACATGTTCTTGCCGATCTCCCCCACGCCTCCGAGGGGGATGATCCGGAGCGGTATCTGGTTATCAGGCATCTATTCTCGAGTGACGGGACCGTGAAGTTGTGCTCATCCTAGAAGAGGCCGAGTTGATCCGTCGGCTCAGATTCCTCAATGTGTTCCTCAATCTGCGCGACCGGCGCCGGGGCGGCGACCGGCGCCGGGACGGCGGCATGCGCCGGGGCGGCTTCCACTGAAGAAGCCACGGGTTCAGACGGCGAGCCGGACTCCGTCCGCTCCGCGCGCAACCGGCGCGCCTCGAGGAGGGCGAGCGGCACGCCCTCCATGTCGCGGAACAGGGTATCTTCGAGCGACGCCTGGCGCAGGGCCGCCGCGGGGTGATACATGGCATAGGTGAGGGCTTCCGGGGCGCCCGCCGCCGGATCGGCCGCTCGGAACGTGCCGTGGACCTGCCCGATCCTTGCCCCCGGATTGAAGCGCGCCATCGAGAAGCGACCCAGCGTGACCACCAGGGCCGGGTCCAGTGCGGCGAGCTGGCGCGTCAGGAAAGGCGCGCAGGCCGCGATCTCGTCCGGTTCCGGATCGCGATTCTCAGGGGGCCGGCACTTGACCACGTTCGTTATGAAGACCTCCTCGCGGGACCAGAACACCGAGGCAAGAAGCCTCTCCAGGAGGCCACCGGCTCGACCCACGAACGGTCTGCCCTGGCGGTCTTCGTTGAAGCCCGGGCCCTCGCCTACGAACATGACTTCTGTGGCAGCGGTTCCTTCACCCGGAACCGCCTTCGTTCGAGTCTGGTGCAGCCGGCAGCGCGTGCAGACCGCTACCTCCGAAGCGATGGCGTCGAGCGCCGCCAGGCGCTCGACCTCGGTCACGATCCTGCCCCGGCCCCGCTCGACCCGGTGCGGCGAGACCGTGCCTTGACCCAGCCACGCTCGAGGAGAACCTCGGCGATCTCGATGGTGTTCGTGGCTGCGCCCTTGCGCAGGTTGTCGCTCACGACCCAGAAGGCCAGCCCGTTCTTGACCGACGGGTCCGTGCGAACCCGACCGACGTAGATCTCGTCCGTACCCGCCGCCAGACTCGCGAGCGGATAGACGTGACCCTCGGGGTCGTCCATCACGACGACGCCCGGGACGGCCGCGAAGGCGCGCCTGGCCTCGTCCGGGCTCATCGGCTTGCTCGTCTCCACGTGGACGGCCTCGGAATGGCTCACGAAGACGGGCACCCGGACGGCCGTGCAGGAGAGGCGCAGCTCGGGCAGATGCAGGATCTTGCGGCTCTCGGTAACGACCTTCCACTCCTCGCGCGTGTAGCCGTTCTCGAGGAATACGTCTATCTCGGGGAGGGCGTTGAACGCGATCGGATGCGGGTATACGGAAGCGACCTTCGGCTCGCCGGCAACATGGGCCCTGATCTGCGTCTCCAGCTCGGCGATCGCCTCCGCGCCGGTGCCCGAAACGGACTGGTACGTGTCCACCACGACTCGCTCGATGCCGACCGTGTCACGGAGGGCCATGAGCACGGGCACGAGCTGCATCGTGGAGCAGTTGGGGTTGGCGATGATGCCCTCGTGCCACTCCGCGTCGTCGGGGTTCACCTGGCCGACGATCAGCGGGATGTTGGGCTCCATCCGCCAGGCGTTGGAATTGTCGATCACCGTGGCCCCGCGAACGGCCGCCTCGGGCGCGAGCTGGCGCGACACGTCCGATCCGGCGGAGAACAGCGCGATGTCGACTCCCTCGAATGCCTCCGGTGTAGCCTCCCCTACCGTGAGAGTCCGCCCGTCGGAGCTGATCGTCGATCCGGCGGAGCGGCCGGAGGCGAGCAGGCGCAGCTCGCCGATCGGGAAGTGCCGTTCGGAGAGGACCTGGGACATCGTTCGCCCGACGACGCCGGTGGCGCCGACGATGGCGACGGTGAGCGGGCGGACTTCTGCGGGCATGGCTCCACTCGGACGTGTTTAGTTGACGAACGAAGGCCGAGTATATCAGCGACCCGCCGGAACCCCCGACCGGCTGCATACCCGGCGTCCTATGCGGACGGCCGATGCATGAATCACGAAGGGCCGGAAACACGAAGGGCCGGCCGTTGCCGGCCGGCCCTGTCTAGTTAGCGATCAGGCCTCGGTGCGAGCCAGATGGCGCTGCATCGCGGCCTTGCGCGAGAGGTTGATCCGGCCCTGGCGGTCGATCTCGACCACCACGACCATGACCTCGTCGCCGACCGACACCACGTCCTCAACGGTGGGAACGTGGTAGTCGGCAAGCTCGCCGATCCGGATCAGGCCTTCCTTGCCGGGCAGGATCTCGACGAAGCAGCCGAAGCCCATTATCCGCGTGACCTTGCCCAGGTAGAGCCCGCCGACCTCGACCTCGCGAGTGAGCGACTCGATCCACTCGACCGCCTTGCGCGAGTTCTCACCCGACACTGCGGCTATCTGGACCGTGCCGTCGTCCTCGACGTTGATCTCGGTGCCGGTTTCCTCCTGAATCTTGCGGATCACGGAGCCGCCCTTGCCGATGATGTCGCGGATCTTCTCGGGGTTGATCTTGATGGTGATGATGCGCG
>JADGNL010000150.1 GCA_017883495.1 Methanomicrobiales archaeon
CCGCCAGTGCCGCAAGGGCGGGAGTTTCGTGTTCAGCAGGGCCGAGCAGCGGGGACGCGGCGCCCGGCGCAGGCACCGTTCGGCCGTCACCGGGGCTGCGTTCGGGATCAGTTCGCGGGCGAAGCCGTACCACGAGACCGTCCCCTCGTTCGTCAGGTGGTAGACGCCGACCGGCGCGCGAGCGACCCCGGGAAGGCGTGCGGCGAGGTCGGGGAGATACGTGAACCGGCTCCACTCGTCGCGGATCACGGGCACGATGGGCTTGATAAGCGAACGCGTCAGCATCTGCGAGGCGAAGTCGTTCTCGCCCGGCCCGAAGAGCCGGCTCGTCCGGACGATCCGCCAGTCGCCGCCCGCGGCGCGGACGCGGGCCTCGCCGAGCGCCTTGGAGCGGCCGTACGCGTTGGCGGGCGCGGGCTCGTCCGATTCGACGTGGCCGTCCTCTCCGCCGGAGAAGACGTAGTCGGTCGAGAGGTGGACGAGGGTGGCGCCGACGGCGGCGCAGGCGGCAGCGACGTTTCCCGCCCCCTCGCCGTTCACGGCCATGGCCCTATCGGGGTCGTCCTCGCAGGCGTCGACGTCGGTGAACGCGGCGCAGTTGTACACGAGCGATGGGCGAAGGGGGCCGATTGCGGACGAGACGGCCCCGGCGTCGGTGATCTCGAGCTCGTGCCCGACCTTCACCGCGTCCGGGTACACTCGACAGAGCGCCCGACCGAGCCGGCCCGTGGCGCCGAGGATTAGGACCGGGCCTTCAGGGGCTGCCACCATGCCGTGTTTGTCCGGTACCAGTCGACGGTCGCGGCGAGGGCCTCCTCGAAAGTGAACGCGGGCGCCCACCCGAGCGAGCGGAGCTTGGAGCAGTCGATCGCGTACCGGAAGTCGTGGCCCTTGCGGTCCCCGACGTGCTCGACCGAGGACGCGTCTTTCCCGAGCAGGGCGAGGAGGGCGTCCGTGATCTCCAGGTTCGTCTTCTCGACGCCCGAGCCAATGTTGTAGACCTCGCCGGGGGTTCCGCGCCCGAGTACGAAGTCGACGGCGCGGCAGTGGTCGAGGACGTAGATCCACTCGCGCACGTTCGTGCCGCTCCCATAGATCGGCACCTTCCTCCCCTCGAGCAGGTTCGTGACGAAGAGGGGGATCAGCTTCTCGGGGAACTGGTACGGCCCGTAGTTGTTCGAGCAGCGGGTCACCATCACGGGGAGATTGTGGGTCGTGTGGTACGCGAGCGCGAGCAAATCCGAGCCGGCCTTCGAGGCCGAGTACGGCGAGGAAGGCCGGAGTGGGTCGGTCTCGCGGAAGGCGCCCTCTTTGATCGAGCCGTAGACCTCGTCGGTCGAGACGTGGACGAACCGGTCCACGCCGGCCCGCCTCGCGGCCTCGAGGAGGGTGAAGGTGCCCATCACGTTCGTCGAGACGAACGCGCCGGGGTCCGCGATCGACCGGTCCACGTGGCTCTCGGCCGCGAAGTGGACGACGGCGTCGACCTCCTCCATCAGCTGACCCACGAGGGCCGCGTCGCGGATGTCGCCGCGGACGAAGAGGTACCGGGGGTCCGTCGCGAGGTCCGCGAGGTTCGCGGGATTGCCCGCGTACGTCAGGGCGTCCAGGTTGACGACCGAGCGGTCGGAGTGAAGCGCGAGCTGGTCGCGCACGAAGTTCGCGCCGATGAAGCCGGAGCCGCCGGTGACGAGGAGACGCACGGACTCACCCGTGCTTGAGGCCCGGCAGCAGGCCCCAGTCGTACGGTATCTCGGGGCTGTCGGGCGGGAGCCGGAACTCGTCGGGCTCCTCGCGGTTGAAGGGCAGGTTCGGGACCGAGACGAAGAACGCGGTCTCGTCCCCGATCGCCTTGAACCCGTGGTAGACGCCGGGCGGGACCGTGACGAGCGCGGGGTTCTTCTCCCCGATGAAGAGCTCCATCAGGTTCCCCTTCGTGGGCGACTCCTCGCGGGCGTCGTAGAGCGCGACCTTCATCATCCCGTGGACGCAGGTGAAGTTGTCGGTCTGCTTCCGGTGGTAGTGCCAGGCCTTGACCACGTGGGGGTACGCGGTGGTCATGTAGACCTGGCCGAAGGTCGAGAAGTGCGGATCGTCGCAGCGGAGGATCTCCATCAGCCAGCCGCGCTCGTCCGGGATCACCCGGAGCGGCGTGATGATCACCCCGTCGATCGTCGTGCCCATGGGGATCAGATTCGCCGCCGGGCGTATTAAGGCCCGATCCCTATCTATTTATAGCGCGCGGACCGACCTGTCCCCATGGACTTTACCCCCATGCGTGAATGTTTTATTCGCCGATAATCTGCGCTTCTTCGATACGACGCTCCGCGACGGCGAACAGACGCCCGGCGTGTCCCTCGCCCCCGACCAGAAACTCGAGATCGCCCGTATGCTCGCAGAGGTGGGTGTCGACGTGATCGAGGCCGGCTCCGCGGCCGCCTCCGAGGGCGAGCGCGAGGGGATCCGGCTCGTCGCGGAGGCCGTCCTCGGCCCCGAGGTCTGCTGCTACGTCCGCGCGCTCCCCGTCGACATCGACTGGGCCGCGGACGCGGGCGCCGACTCGGTCCACCTGGTCGTGCCCGTCTCGGACCTCCACATCGAGAAGAAGCTGAGGAAGGATCGGGCCGCCGTCTGCCGTATGGCGTTTGCCGCGATCGAGCACGCGAAGGAGCGGGGCCTGATCGTCGAGCTCTCGGGGGAGGACGCGAGCCGGGCCGACCAGGCCTTCGTGGCCAACCTCTTCGGCGAGGGGGTCGAGCGCGGCGCGGACCGGCTCTGCTTCTGCGACACGGTCGGCCTCCTGACGCCCGAGCGTGCGCGGGAGGTCGTGCCGCCGCTCGCCGCGCTCGCCCCGCTCTCGATCCACTGCCACGACGACCTCGGCTTTGCGCTCGCGACCACGGTGGCCGCGCTCCAGTCCGGGGCCACGTGCGCCCACGCGACCGTGAACGGCCTCGGCGAGCGTGCGGGGAACACGGCCTTCGAGGCGCTGGTGATGGCCCTCGAGACCCTGTACGGCTACCGCACGGGGATCGCGACGAGGAAGCTCTACCCGCTCTCGGCCATGGTCTCGCGCCTGACGAAGGTGCCGCTCGCGACCCAGGCCCCGGTCGTGGGCGAGATGGCCTTCACCCACGAGTCGGGGATCCACGCGCACGGCGTCCTCCGCGAGGCCTCGACGTACGAGTCGCTGCGGCCGGAGGTCGTGGGGCGCTCGCGCCGGATCCTGCTCGGCAAGCACACGGGCACGGCCGCGGTCGAGGCCGCGCTGGCCGAGCGCGGGTACCGGCCGGATGAGGCCCGACTCGCCGAGATCGTGCGGCGGATCAAGGCCCTCGGCGACGAGGGCAAGCGCGTGACCGACGCGGACCTGCTCGCGATCGCCGAGGCCGTGCTCGCGATCGAGTGCACGCCGGTCCTCTCGCTCCGGCAGTTCACGGTCGTCTCGGGCTCGAACGCGATCCCGACCGCGTCCGTGACCATCCGCGTGAACGGCGAGGAGATCACGAGCGCATCGACCGGCACTGGCCCTGTGGACGCCGCGATCGAGGCCCTGCGTCGCTCGGTCCAGGCCGTGGGCGAGATCGAGTTGCTCGAATACCACGTGGACGCGATCTCGGGCGGAACCGACGCGCTCGTGGATGTAACGGTTAAGATGGCCAAAGACGGAAAGATAATCACAAGTCGCGGTGCCCGAACGGACATCATCACGGCCTCGGTCGAGGCCGTGGTCGCGGGCATGAACCGGCTGCTGAGGGATTGACATGACGACAACCGGCGCAAAAGTGCTGATTGAGGGCCTCCTCCGCCAGGGAACGAAGACGATCTTCGGCTACCCCGGCGGCGTGGTCCTCCCCATCTACGACGTGCTCTACGACTCTCCGCTCGAGCACATCCTGGTTCGGCACGAGCAGGCGGCGGCCCACGCGGCCGACGGGTATGCTCGCGCCTCAGGCAAGGTCGGCGTCTGCCTCGCCACCTCCGGACCGGGCGCCTGCAACCTGGTCACGGGGATCGCGACCGCGTACATGGACTCGATCCCGCTCGTCGCCCTGACCGGCCAGGTGCCGACCAATCTCCTCGGGAATGACGCCTTCCAGGAGTCGGACATCTACGGGATCACCATGCCCGTGACCAAGCACAACTACCTGGTCAAGCGCGCGGCCGATCTGCCGCAGGTGATCGCCGAGGCCTTCTACCTCGCCTCGACGGGCCGGCCCGGGCCCGTGCTCATCGACCTGCCGAAAGACGTCTCCACGGGCGAACTCCCCGACGACATCGCGTTCCCCGAGACCGTCAGCCTCCGGGGGTACCAGCCGACGGTCCGGGGCCACCCGCGCCAGATCGAGAAGGCCGTGGACCTGCTCGTCCGGGCGGAGCGGCCGCTCCTCTACGCCGGCGGCGGTGTGATCCTTTCAGGGGCCGACAGGGAGCTGACGGCCCTCGCCGAGCGGCTCGGCGCGCCGGTCACGACGACCCTGATGGGCCTCGGCGGGATCTGCGGCGACCACCCGCTCAACCTGGGTATGCTTGGCATGCACGGGACCGCGTACGCGAACTACGCCGTGACCGAGTGCGATCTGCTCGTCGCGATCGGCGCCCGGTTCGACGACCGCGTGACCGGGAGGATCGAGACCTTCGCCCCGCACGCGCAGGTGATCCACATCGACATCGACCCGGCCGAGATCGGGAAGAACAAGCCCGTCGACGTCCCGATCGTCGGGGACGTCAAACACGTCCTCACAGAGATCCTCAACCGCCTGCCCTCGAACCCGAAGACCGAGCGGTGGCTGGCCCGCGTCAACGGCTGGCGCGCCGCGCACCCGCTCGTGGTCCCCGACAACGGCAGCCTCCACCCCCAGGGCGTGGTCCGGACGCTCTCGGACCTCCTCAATGGGGAGGGCGTGGTCGTCTCCGAGGTCGGGCAGAACCAGATGTGGGCGGCCCAGCACTTCTGCTTCAAGAAGCCGCGCTCCTGGCTCTCCTCGGGCGGCCTCGGGACCATGGGCTACGGCCTGCCGGCCGCGATGGGCGCCTGCTACGCCCGGCCGGGCGAGCAGGTCTTCCTGATCGCCGGCGACGGCTCCCTCCAGATGAACATCCAGGAGTTCGGGACGATCGCGCACAACCGGATCCCGGTCCGCGTGGTCGTGCTGAACAACCGCTACCTCGGCATGGTCCGGCAGTGGCAGGAGCTCTTCTTCGACAAGCGCTACTCGTACACGGAGCTCCCGCCCGTCGACTTCGTCGGGATCGCGAACGCCTACGGGATCGACGGCGTGCGCGTGAACGACCCCGCGGAGGTCCGGCCGGCCCTCGAGGCCGCGCGCGACCATGACGGCCCGTTCGTGGTCGACGTCCGGATCGAGCGCGAGGAGAACGTCTTCCCCATGGTTCCGGCCGGGGCCGCGATCAACGAGATGATCGGGGGCCACGAATGAAGCGGCACACGCTCTCGGTCCTGGTCGAGAACAAGGCCGGCGTCCTCTCGCGGGTCACGGGGCTCTTCAGCCGCCGGGGCTTCAACATCGAGTCCCTCGCTGTCGGCCCGTCCGAGGAGGACGGGACGAGCCGGATCACGCTCGTCGTCTGCGGCGACGACCGCGAGGTCGAGCAGGTGATCAAGCAGCTCAACAAGCTGATCGACGTGATCAAGGTCTCGGACCTGACCGGGCGCGAACGGGTCGAGCGCGAGCTCGCCCTGATCAAGGTAGCGGCCGAGCCGGGCGAGGCCCGGGCCGGCGTGATGCAGATCGCGACCATCTTCCGCGCCCACATCATCGATGTCGGGGGCAAGACGGTCACGCTCCAGGTGACCGGCGACTCCGATAAGATCGACGCCCTCGAGGGGCTGCTCCGGCCCTACGGGGTCCGCGAGCTCTACCGGACGGGCCGGATCGCGGTCCTCCGCGGCCAGAAGACCGTGCGGAGCGAGAAGTAACCTTTTTCAGACGGACTCGCGCAAGGGATAAGTCGCTTCGTCCCCTACGACGGACGGGAGTTTGGCATGGACATCCGGATCCAGAAGATCATCGAGGGGCTCTTCTGCCTCGAGGACCTGCGCGAGATCTACCGCGGGGCGCTGCCGACGGCCCTCTCGCCCGAGGAGGAGGTCGCCTTCGGCGCGAAGTTCGACGAGCTCGAGCGGATCGTCGACGAGATCCGCACGGGCACGGGCCATCCGCGCGTGACCCGCATCGCGGAGACGATCGAACTCCGCCTGCGCGAGGAGGCCGCGATCAACATTCAGCCGATCCAGGCCGCCGGCCGGCTCACGCCCGAGGCGAGGAAGGCGCTGACGGTCTGGGGCGACGGCTACTCGGTCTGCGACGCCTGCCGCAAGCCCTTCCGCCTCGACAAGATCTGCAAGCCCCCGATCGCCACGTTCCACGAGGAGCTCGCCGCGTTCGTCGGCATGGACCAGGCCCGCGTGGTCCCCGGGGCCCGGCGCGGGTTCCAGGCCGTCGCCTCGTCCCTCGTGCAGAAGGGCGACTGGGTTCTCCTCTCGGCCCTCGGCCACTACACCGAGTACCTCGCGGTCGAGCAGGCCGGCGGAGTCGTGCACGAGATCCCCGCGAACGATGCGCGGGTCGTCACGGCCGACGCGGCGGCGGAGCGGCTCGAGGCCCTGGTCCGGGAGATCGGGACGCCCCCCGCGCTTGTGATGTGCGACCACTTCGACTACCAGAACGCGAACGAGCACGAGGTGGCGGGGATTGCGAAGCTCGCGCACCAGTACGACGCGCCGTTCCTGTACAACGGGGCGTACACGGTCGGCGTGATGCCCGTCGACGGGAAGGGGCTCGGCGCGGACTTCGTGGTCGGCTCCGGGCACAAGTCCATGGCCTCGCCCGCGCCCTCGGGCGTGCTCGCGACGACCGACGAGTACGCGGACCGCGTCTTCCGCACCACCGAGATCGAGGGCGACCTGACCGGCCGCCGCTTCGGGGTCAAGGAGGTCGAGATGCTCGGCTGCACGCTCATGGGCGGAACCCTGGTGGCGATGATGGCCTCGTTCCCGCACGTGCGGGAGCGGACGCAGCATTGGGACGACGAGGTCCGCAAATCGAACTTCTTCATCGACCGCCTCCTCGCGATCGAGGGGTCGGCCTGCATCTCCGAGTACCCACGCAAGCACGCGCTCTCCAAGGTCGACACCACCGGGTCGTTCGATACGGTCGCGAAGACCCACAAGCGCAAGGGCTACTTCCTCTCGGACGAGCTCTCGAAGCGCGGGATCGTGGGCGAGTTCGCCGGCGCCACGCGGGCCTGGAAGCTCTCGACGTACGGCCTCTCCTGGCGGCGCGTGGAGTACCTCGCCGACGCCTTCGACGAGGTCGCCGAGAAGTACGGCCTGGTCGTTCGGCGATGACCGGGACCGTCTGGCTCGTCCGGTACGCCGAGGTCTTCCTCAAGTCGGACCCGGTGCGGCGGAACTGGGAGCGCGTGCTCGCCCACGCAATCGAGCGCCGGATGCCCGACGTCGCGGTCCGGATCGAGCGCGGCCGCCTCTGGGCCACGGGGCCGGTCGACCCGGCCGTGCTCCGGCGGATCTTCGGGATCGCCTCGTTCTCGGAGGCGGTCTTCTCTTCCCTCGAGGACCTCGACGGAGCCGCGCTCGCGTACGCGGACGCGCACGGGATCGGCGAGGCCGCGAGCTTCGCGGTCCGCGTAAAGCGCTCGGGCAAGCACGCCTTCCGCTCGCCGCAGAAGGCGGCCGAGCTCGGCGGCGTCATCCTCGAGGCGCACCCCGATCTCCGCGTCGACCTCGGGTGCCCCGACTTCGAGCTCTTCGTCGAGATCCGCGACGACCGCTGCTATCTCTACCACGAGGTCGTCGCAGGCCCCGGCGGCCTTCCCGAGGGAGTCGAGGGGACCCTCGTCGCCCTCTTCTCGGGCGGGATCGACTCGCCCGTCGCCGCGTACATGATGATGCGGCGCGGATGCCGGATCGTGCCGCTCTACGTCGGCCTCGAGCCCTACCTCGACGAGGATTCGCTGGCCAAGGCCCTGGCCGTGCTGGCCGCGCTCCGCGACTACGACCCCGATCTCGAGCTCGTGGTCAGGACCGACGATTACCTGTCGCGGGCCAGGGCGCTGATGCGGCGGAGCGAGGAGCGCCTGACCTGCGTCGTCTGCAAGCGGCGCATGTACCGGCTCGCGGCCGCGCTCGCCGAGGAGGTCGGCGCCCTCGGGATTGTCACGGGCGAGTCCCTCGGCCAGGTGGCGAGCCAGACCCTCGACAACCTCGCCGTGCTCGACGGCGCCGTGGCCGTTCCGGTCTACCGCCCGCTGATCGGCCTCGACAAGGAGGAGATCATCGGGGTCGCGCGGCGCATCGGGACGTTCACGCCCTCGATCGCGCCGGGCCGGGGGTGCCGGGCCGTTCCGGACGTGGCGGCCACGAAGTCGGCGCTCGCCGAGGTCGCGCAGATCGAGGCCCGCGTCGACCGCGAGGGATAAATAGCGCTCCGGGCGATCTCCCGATCGGCATGGCGACCTGGAACGAGCTGAACGCCGAGGTCAGGGCTCTCGGCACGACCTTCGACGTCGTCCGGCGCAAGTACCTGCGCGCGCTGGCCTACCGGACCGGCCGAAATATGGTCCCGCTCTACTCCGGCTGGCTCGATCGAGTCGATCACCCCGGAACCGGCATCGGCGACGTGGACGAGGTCGGGCTGATGACCGTGGTCGGCGGGCTCAACCCGGGCCGCGGGCTCGACCTGCTCGTCCATACGCCCGGCGGAGATACGGCCGCGACCGAGTCGATCGCCCACTATCTGCGGGCGCGCTTCGGCTCCGACATCCGGGTGATCGTGCCGCAGCTCGCGCTCTCGGCCGGCACGGTCCTCTGCTGCGCGGCCCGCGTGGTGCTGATGGGGAGCAGTCGAGTCTCGGCCCGATCGATCCTCAGGTCAACGGCCGTCCGGTCCATGCCGTGGTCGAGGAGTTCCGGCGGGCCGGGCGCGAGATGAAGGAGGACTCCGACCGGGTCCGGCTCTGGCGGCCGATCCTCGAGCAGTACGATCCGACCATGGTCGGCGAGTGCGAGAAGGCGATCGCCTGGTCCCGCGAGGTTGCCCGCGATCTCCTTCGCTCGGGCATGTTCTCCGCCGCCCCAGACGCCGACGCCCGCGTGGACCGGGTCCTCCACGGTCTGATCGACCATCCGGTCACGAAGGCCCACGCCCGCCACCTCCCGATCGAGACGGTGCGGGAGATAGGCTTCGCGATGCAGGCGCTCGAGGACGATCCGGCCCTCCACGACGCGGTCCTCTCGGTCCATAACACCGCGCTGCTCACCTTCATGAACACCCCCGCCTTCCGGCTGATCGAGAATCAGGACGGGCTCTCGTTCATCCAGGCCGACGTTCCGAACCTCTGAAGGGGACAGATTTATATCCCTTTGTGGTCTTCCTGGTTCTGGTGAAGTCGATGGACGAGAAAGGTAAGACAAGCCGAAGGACGGATGACGTGGAGCGCGAGACCCCCCTGCACAACTACGTGGGAGGGGAGATCTCGAACCCCGAGCCCAAGAAGACGGGCCGGAAGGAGGAGACCGATACCTCCTCCGGGACCGGGGCAACAGAGCGCTGACGCCCCTATCCCCTCTCCTCCTCGATGACCGGGGTCAGGCTGCCGGCATCTGGACGCCGGGTTCGATCACGAACCGGCAATAGCCGCTGCCCATCGCGTAGCAGGCGGTCTCCTCGATGAGGGCGGCACTGCCGTAGTGGCCCTCGAAGACGGCCGTCAGCAGGCCGCTCTCGAAGGCGCAGGCGGGACGACCGAGGTACGGCAGGTCCATGCACTCGAAGCAGTCGTACACGACGAGCTCGAGCGGGGCCGTCGCGGCGACCTTGAGCCGGCCGAGGGCGTGCCGACTCCAGAACCCGGTCAGGGCCTCGAGCAGCTCCTCGATGGTGAGATCGGCGAAGGTCCGGGCGATACCGCGCCCGAGTCCTCTCCCGGCCGCGTGGAGAATGGGGTCGATGTTGATGCCGCCTCCGAGCAGGGCGACCCGGACGGATCGCAGCACCGCGCGGTAGAATACGGCGGAGTCCGGATCGGCGGGATCGTAATCGGTGAGGAGACGCCCGAGATCGGCCTCGAGCCGTTCGGCGTCCGAGAGCCGCCCGAGGTACTCGGCCTCGATGTGGAAGTACTTGCGCCGCCCGTCGTCGGGGTCGTTCCGGGAGCCGAGAACCCCGTCGGCCACGAGCTCGCGCAGGTGGACCGAGACCGTCGACTTCGCGCGCTCGGTCCGCTCCACGATCTCCTCGAAGGCGAGCTCCCCGTTACCGAGCAGTCCGAGAATCCGACCCCGCGTGGGGCTGTCCACGACCCGGAGCCCCAGTGGCGTCCTGAAGAAACCGACCTCGGTCGGGGCCCGATCCGCCCCTTCACTCTCCGTCATCGTCCCTCCAGTACAGCTGGGGGCGGATCCACTTATATGTTCGTTTCCCTACTAATCTTTGCAATCCTGCGAATTCCGGCCGCCGATGGCCCCGGCGATCCGAAAATCGATGCGTCGCCGGCCGGCGGTACAGGCGGACGTGTCAGCGCTCGTGATGGGAACGCTGACTCCGACGGGGGCCGTCGATGGATAGAATAAAAGAGATTGCGCGAGTCGCGGCTCGCGCAGCCGGTCCGGTTACCAGGGCGAGACCGTCCGGACGATCTCGCCGTGCCTGAAGATCTTGATCAGGCCGCCCGACTGCGAGACCACGATCCCGATCGTCCCGGTCACGAGCGTGATGCCCGCGACCGAGGCGTGGCGCGACCCGAGGCCGGCGGGGATCTGGACCGCGCTCGTGTCGACCGTGATGTAGCGCCCGGCGGCCTCGACCACGCCGTCGCCGCTGATCACGAAGGCGCCGTCGAGCATGGCGAACTCCTTGATGTTCTCGGCCAGTTCCTCGTTCGTGATCCTCCGCTCCTCGGCGGTGTGGCCTTTGAACGGGTTCAGGATGAACTGGGTCGAGTACGCGAGCACGCCGTCCACGTCGCCGACCAGGAACGCGGTCCCGACCGGCTTGCCCTCGCGCCCCTCGCGGGCGATCTCGAGCGCGATCCTGAGGACTGCGTCGAAGACCCCCGGCTCGACGTCGGTTCCGGCGAGCAGGTCGCCGCCGGTGTCAACGGCCTCGCCGGCGGGCACGCCGCCGTTCGCGGCCGCCGCCATGCTGGCGGCGCCGATCGGTACGGGCGTCGGCATGCCGGGCGGCTCGGGAAGCGGGCCGGCGGGCTGGTCGTCGATGGTCCGCGCGATCTCCTTCCAGATCTCGGCCTTCTCGAGGTAGGCGTTGCCGTACTTCGGCACGGTCTCGGCCTGGATGACCAGGAGCCGCGCCGCGTCGAGCGCGTACCGCTTCGCGGCGGACAGGTCGCCCCGCACGCGCGCCTCCTGATACGCGGCGGCCGCCTGCTCGATCGCGTCGGAGGTCGGGATCTCGGGTGAGCTGCTCTCGCGGCTCTTGAGGAAGAGGAACCCGCCGATCAGCAGCCCCACGAGCAGGAGCACGAACAGGGGGAAGATGTTGATCCCGAAGAGCCGGATCTCGGGGATCTGGAGGCCGCCGAGGAAGCCGGTTCCGTTCTGCATCGGTGTGCCGCTGGTGTAGGTCCCCGGGACCTGCGTGATGCTGACCGGGAACGAGGTCGTGGCCGTCAGGCGCTTCTCCGGCGCCCCGACTTCGCTCTGGATCACCTCGACCCCGATCGTATACTCGCCGGCCGCACGGTACACGTGGGTCGCGGGCAGCGTATTCTGCGTGTCGCGGATCCCGTCGCCCCAGTCCCAGATGACCAGATCGATCACCGCGCTCGGGCCTCCCGGCTGGATCATTCCTCCGATGGTGACCGTCTGGTTATTGACGAGCGGTGGGTTGAGAGTGAGGACCGGCGGGCCTATCGTCGCCACTGCGGTCGGCAGGACCGTGAGCGGCGGTTGCGTGGTCACCGGCGGCGCCGTGGTTGGGGCGGTTGTCGCCTCGGTCGGGCCGCTCACGAAGATCGTCATAGACTTGGTCGTGGACTGCCCGTCGCTCTGGAACGCGGTGACGGTGATCGTGTACGAGCCGATCCCGGCGTAGGTGTGCGAGTTCGGGACCGGGCGGTCCTCGATCACGCCGTCCCCCCAGTTCCAGTTGACCCGGGTGATGGTCGCGCCCGCGGTGCCCGGCCCCACGCTCCCCTCGACTGTGACTGTGTAGCTCTGCGGCGACGCGGTCGGGTACAGGATCAGGGACGGCGGGAAGGTCGCCGGGTTCGTCGTCGGGATCGTGGTGGTCGGGATCGTGGTGGTCGGGACCGAGGTGACGATCGTGGTGGGGGGCGACGTCGGAGGCACGGTGTGCGTCGGCGTGGGCGGCAGCGTTGTGACGATCGGCGTCGGTGTCGGCGTGGGCGGCGGCGTTGTGACGATCGGCGTCGGTGTCGGCGTGGGCGGCAGCGTTGTGGCGATCGGCGTGGGCGGCAGTGTCGTGACTATTGGCGTCGGCTCGGTGGTGATCGGAATTGGTACGGTCGTGTCGATCACCACGGGGGGGACCGTGATGGCCGCTGAGGCGATGCCGGTACAGGCGATGAGGACCGCCAGCAGAACCCAGCAGACGGTGCATGCGCTCCAGGCGGTC
>JADGNL010000019.1 GCA_017883495.1 Methanomicrobiales archaeon
CCGACCGTGATCGGCTTGGCCCGTCGCATCTGGAAAAGCCGGCACTCGACGGTTATGATCCGGGCCAGCTGCTGTGCATCGCCGACGCCACCGGCCGTCGTCATCCCGATCCGGTCCGCGATCTGGTAGACCTTCTTCGCACGCTTCGACGCGATCATGTAGCCCATGGTCGCACGCTTCTCGGTTGCCAGGACCACGCCGCCCTTGAAGACGATACCGAGCGTCGTGGTCCCCGTCATTATCTCCGGCTCTGCCATCAGAGTACCTCAAAAAGTCTGTGAATAGGGAGAATCACTATAAAAGTGCTGTCCAGGATATACAACATCGCGATCCGACTTATAGGTTGTTATGGGGGCGTGGGTGCGCAGAGAACCCGGATCAGGTCCCGGTCGAAGAGCATGGCGACCAGGCGTTTGTCCCCGTTGATCACGGGCAGCTGATCGACCCGCGCCCGCTTCATCTTGAGTGCGCACTCGCTGACCTCTGCGTTCAGCGGGACGGCGATCACGTTCTTGACCATCGCGTGCTTGACCGGCTTCTTCGGAATCTGGACCTTCGAGATCGAGTATGAGAGCGTGTGATTGTCGCGAATGCTCTCCCACGTCCACTCGTCGTCGTCGGTTCCATTCGAGAAGTCCGAAACTCCGACCGAATCCTCGATCACCGAGTTCCGGATCAGGTCGCGCTCGGAGATGATCCCGCGGAGCGTATTGTCCGCGTCCAGGATCGGGATGGCGTCGAAGCCCGAGATCTCCATGACCCTGCCGACGACCGTGAGCGGTGTCTCCTCCCAGATCGCAAAGGTCTGACTCGTGTAGGCGTCCCGGATCGGGATCGTGCACTTCATCTGCGCGATGGCGAGGATCAGGTCCGAGACCGAGAGAAGGCCGACGAGTCGCCTGTCTTCGACCACCGGCAATCGGCGTATGCCGTGTCGGATCATGACCCGGGCCGCATCGGCGATCGTCGCATCGGGCCCGATCGTGATCGGGTCAGGCGTCATGAGAAGGCCGAGCTGTGTCTCGTCGGGCTTTCGAAGCAGATCCTTTCTGGTGATGATCCCCACGATCTGCCCGTCCTTGATCACAGGCACGCCGCTGATCCCGGTGCGCTTCAGGATCTTCAGGACATCGTCGCGGTTGCCAGGGATCTCGACCGAGACGACATCCTGGGTCATGTAGTCGCGCACGAGCTGCGGGCTTATTTTCTCACCACCATCGTCGTCACGGGACTATTCATCACCACGAAGGAGCTGACCGAGCCCAGCAGGAGCCGTTCGATCCCGCTCTTCCCGAGCGATCCGACCACGATGAGATCGGCACCGACCTCCTCCGCGAGATTCAGAAGCTCCTGCCCGGCGTGGCCCTGCCGGAGATGGGTCGTGAGCGGAACGCCGGCGTCGGCCCCGGCTGCGACTGCACCGTCCAGGATCTCCTTGCCCTCCTTGTCGAGGAGGCTGTACATGACCTCCCAGGTATTATCGACGGGGAGCGAGGAGAAGAGGCCGATCTCGATCACGTAGGCAGCATGCACTTCGGCGCTCCACGCCTTCGCCTCGTCGATCGCCGTTGTCAGAGCCTGCAGGCTCTGGCTGGAGCCGTCGATTGCTACCAATACCTTTCGGAACATACACACCCTCAGAAAATAGTCTTTATAGATTCGTCCTACTGGTTAAAAACGTTTGTTTCTATGGCCCCCGCATCGAGACGCCGAACCAGGGAAGCGACGAGATCGCGGCTGAACGAGAGCCCCGCCTGAGATGGATCCACGACGAAGAAGGAGGCGACAGCACCCGGTTCGAGCCAGGTCGGGGTTCCGGTGACGGCGGCGCCGTCGATCCCGGCATGGAGCAGGGCGGCGGGCTCGATGCCGTAGACGACCGACGCAAATGCGAGTTCCCCCGCCATGTCGGGCGGGACGAACATCGCGTTGTCCGTGCCGAGCAGCACGCGGCAACCGAGCTCGAGCATCCGCGCGATCGGCGGGTGCGCGCTGTTCGTTGCCACGCCGAGGCGCCAGTTCGAGCGCGGGCAGACCGCGATCGGGATCGCCTCGTCGGCGCAGCGCCGAAGCTGTGCGTCGGTCGCGTGGGTCATGTGCACCACGAGGTCGGGCCGGCAGTCGAGGGCGTCGTCCACGTCGTCGGCGTCGCGCTCGCCCGCGTGGAATGCAACGAACCCGCCCCTCTGCCGGACGCGTTCGGCCACGTCGCGGTATCCCGGGATGTCGCGCGTACTCGCAATGCCCGCACCGTCGGCAGCGTCCTCCCCGCCGTCGCGCCCGAGGATGACGGCACGGCATGAGAGACCGGATACGGCTCCGCGCAGCAACCCGACTCCGCGGGCGCCGCCCTCGCGGAAGTCGACGAACCCACCTGTCCCGCCCCGGATCGTCCGCAGGGCGCTCTCGCGCATGCCCGCGATGCAGTCCGCGTCACCGGCTGCACCGAGGAGCCGGTGCTTGAGTCCGTCGGGGGCTGCGACGAGAGACGCGAGGTCACCGCCGCCGGCTGTGTCCATCGCGATGGTGTCGCCGAGGTGCGTATGGGCGTTGAAGAACGAGGGGCAGATCCAGCGGGCGGGCGCCCGCCTGCGTTCCTCGATCGAGACGATCCGGCCACGCTCGACCACGACATCGGCCGGCCGGCATTCGAGCGAAGGGCCTGTGAGGGCGAGGCCCGAGTAGACTCTCTGCGTCATCCCCTGATTATTTAAATGACCAGACCCAGATATAGGTTGATATGGCGAAGAAGCGAGGCGGGCGGCTGATCTCGTCGGCCGGGCTCGTCAACTACTACGAGAGCGAGGACCGGCGTGCCGTCCACATCAACCCCTACTACGTGATCGCGGTTGCCGCCGTGATCGGCGCGATCGTACTCGCGATGGACATACTTCTCTGAACAACAAGGCAGTGGCGCGGTCGGCGCGGGCCGCGCGGCTGGCTTTCAGCATTTCCTATCTGCTGGACTTTCCGCACACGTTGATCTACCCCTCCTCGATCAGAGGGCCCTGCCGCTCGTGATCGGGCAGTACGGACGGCGACGTACGCGATCCTCCTCGAACAGGGCTTGTCGGGACGTCGTTTCTCCCCGGCGACTCGCTCTTCTTCGTCGCAGGTGCGATTCTCGGGGACCTGGGGAACGACTTGATCGGCAACTACTCAGGCCTGCGTGTCTTCAGGCGCCGATTCTTCGAGATTAATTACCCGCTTCATCCCGCCGGCCTGGACCTTTGCCCAGCTCCTCGCGGACGGCGGAACCGCATGCTACCTGCGGTTCCTGCTCTTCACCATCCTCGAGGTCGCGGCGTTATGGTGCTAACAGCCGGATCGTTTCTTTTCATCCTCTTCCGGATCGCTCGCGAGTACCTCCGGCATCGGGGGCCTGACCGCTCCGCTCTCCATCCGAGGCCTATCCAAATATATTAACGGTCCTGCGGAGCACCTGTACAGCGGAGGGAGGGATGACACCGCCCGTTCTTTCGAAGTACCGCACGTATCTCATCATCGCGCTAGTCGCGCTCTTCGCCGTCCTTGCGTTCTGGATCCGGATGATCCCGGCCATGCAGATCGGGAATCAGGACATCCTCTCGTTCGTCGGCTCCGACGACCCGCTCTACAATCTCCGCCAGGTCGAGCTGATGCTCGCCAACTTCCCGACCTATGCCTGGTGGGAGCCGATGACCCTCTTCCCGTACGGGACCGATATCTACTGGGGGCCGCTGACCACCTACATCGCGGCGACCCTCTGTCTTCTGACAGGGGCGACCACGCGTCCGGAGATCATTTTCGCGTCCCTCACGGTCCCGCCGCTGATGGCCGCGGCCATGGTTCCCGTGGTCTTTCTGATCGGACGGCGTCTCTCGGATTGGAAGGGCGGGCTCATTGCTGCCGGCCTGATCGCGATCATCGCGGGCCAGTACTTCTTCCGCTCTCTCTTCGGGTACTTCGATCACCACATAACCGAGACCCTCACCTCGACCATCTTCTGCCTGGTCTACATCGTGGTGGTCCGGTACGCACTCGATCACGAGGTCTCGCTGACCAGCATAGAGAGCCTGAAGCGACCTGCCCTGCTCGCGGCCGCCGCAGGTGTCGCGTATTTCATCGGTCTCGTGGCGATGCCGACGATGATCCTCTTCGCGATGATCGTAGCGATCTACACGCTCGTCCAGTTCCTCTACGACGTCTACCGCGGGCGCTCGAACGACGCGCTCCTCGTGATCAACGGAGTTACGTTCGCCGTCGCCCTGGTTCTCCTGCTCCTCTTCGGCCTGAAGAATACGGGCATCGACCTCTCTGCCTACACTATCGGCCACGTGATTGCGTACCTCGGCATCATCGCGGGGACGGCGATCCTCTGGGGGATCGATCGGTACCTCCGCGGCCGCCCCTGGTACTACTTCCCGGCTGCTCTCGCCGGGCTCGGGATCGTGATCGGCGCGATTCTCTTCGTCGCCTTCCCCGATGTCTATAACATCCTGATCGGCAGTTTCGGGGCGTTCTTCGGCCAGTACGACGTGACGAATACGGTCCAGGAGGCGCGAGGCTGGTCGATTGAGGCGGCGTGGTCCACGTTCCAGCTCGGGCTCGTGCTGATGTTCGCGGGCTTCGGAGTGCTCGCGTTCCGGTTCTGGCGCGAACACCGGGCCGACCACCTCTTCGTCTTCGTCTGGTCCGCCATCATCCTCCTCTCCACGGTCCAGCACGTCCGGTACGAGTACTATCTCGCCGTCAATATCGCTTTACTCGCCGGGATCGTCGTCTCCTTCGCGCTCGAGCTCGGCGGGGCCGACCTCGCGGGCATGCTCGGCTTCGGCCCGAAGCAGGCGAAGCCTGCGCCCGCTCCGGCTCCCGAACCCGAGCGAAAGACCAAGAAAGGCGGCAAGAAGGCGGCGTCCGCGAAGACCCCGACCGGCAAGCAGCGCTCCCACGCGCCGCGCATGTCCTACAGCCTGGTCGGGGCCGCGCTCGTGCTCGGTGCAATCCTGGTCACGCTCCTCTTCGCCTACTTCTCGACCCTGCCGATCGACCTCAATGGCGACGGTCAGGGAGATTTCACGACCTCGTACGCGACCGCGAGCCAGCAGGTCAACCGGATGAACCCGGACTGGAAGGAGTCGCTCCAGTGGATGGAGAACGGCACCCCTGCAACGGGGATGGACATGAAGAAGGTTTACGCCAAGCAGGGCTTCACCTATCCGCCCCAGGCATACGGCGTGATGTCCTGGTGGGACTACGGCCACATGATCACCTACATCGCCCAGCGGATTCCGAACGCGAACCCGTTCCAGCAGGGCGTCGCCGGTCCGGACGGCGCGGCTGCGTACTTCGTCTCGACGAACGAGACCGAGTCCAACCGGATCCTGGGCGTGAAGGAGACCCGGTACGTCGTCACGGATATCGAGATGGCCGTCTCGAAGTTCTGGGCGATGGCGACCTGGTACAACACAACAGCCCAGACCGCGCCGTATCAGATGACCATGTACGCCCGGAACCAGCAGAATACGAACGTCCTCGACCCGGTCACTGTGGACCTCCAGCCCTACTACCTGACCACGATCGCCCGGCTCCATATCTTCGACGGCTCGGAGACGGCGCCCACAACCGCGTACTACATCGAGTACCAGGACCCGGCGAAGGCGAAGACCGCGCTCCCGCTGATCACGCGGGCCGAGTCCATGAATGCGACCGAAGCAGTCACGCGCGCGGCCGCGTACAATGCACAGGCCGCAACCGGGACGCACGCGATGGCTGCGGGCGTCCAGCCCGACCAGCCGATCGAGACCGTGCAGGCGCTCGGCCACTACCGGCTTGTCCATGAGTCGCCCTCGGGCGCGGGCGGCAGCGCCACCATCAAGTACGTCAAGGTCTTCGAGTACGTCAAGGGCGCCCGCCTCCGTGGAGAGGGAACGATCGAGGTCCCCGTCGTCACGAACACGGGCCGGAACTTCACCTGGCGCGCCACGGCCGTGAACGGTGAGTTTGTGCTTCCGTACGCGACAGGCGGCAGCACCGGCGACGTTCACACGACGGGACCGTACCGCCTGCTCTCCACAGGGGGAACGGTCGAGGTCCCCGAGGCCGCCGTCGAGTCCGGCAGCACCCTCTGACCCTTTTTTCCTCTCTACTTCCTCCAACAAAAGGGGTATAACCGTTCGGGACGAGATCATGATCGGATGTTGACCCGCACTCTCCGGTTCGCACCCGTCGTCCTCGTCCTCGCCCTCGCTATCAGCGCCGGCTGCACAGGCACCCAGACCCCGGCGGCGAACGCGACATCGGCGTACACGGACCTCTCGGTCGAGGAGTTCAAACAGATGGTCGATCAGGTCCAGGCGCGATCCGTCGAGGCAACGATCCTGGACGTCCGGACATCGACGGAGTTCGAACGCGAGCGCCTGCGCGACGCCGTGAACCTCGACGTCTCGCTCGGGGTCTTCGGCGACCGTGTCGCCCGCTTCGACCGGCAGAAGACCTACCTCGTCTACTGCCAGAGCGGCACGCGCTCGGCCCGCGCCGCGCAGATCATGAGCGACCTCGGCTTTGCGAAGGTCTACAATATGCGGGGCGGGATCGCCAAGTGGAAGGACGCCGGCTACCCCGTGGTCACGGGAGCCTGACCCTCTCTTTTCTTCGCTCGTCGCGGCGGCGAACGCATAAATAGACCTGTCCCCATCTGTAACACGGTGACATTGTGGTTGACCTGATCACGATCATTCTCATCGTCGTCGTCGTGCTCGTCCTGCTCGGGCTCGTCGCCTGGTTCTTCGGGATCTACAACCGGTTCTTCAACCTGAAGAACTCGGCGGAGGCGACTCTCGGCCAGATCCGGGTCGCGATGAAGAAGCGGCTCGACATGATCGAGCAGCTGCTCGGCGCCGTCAAAAGCTACGCGAAGTTCGAGCGCGAGACTCTCGAGCGGGTCACGCAGCTCCGCGCCTCGGTGACGAGCGGCGGACCGGCCCAGCTCGATGCGGTCGAGCGCGAGAGCCGGTCGATCCTCGGCTCGCTCTTCGCCGTGGCCGAGGCGTACCCGGACCTGAAGACCTCGACCACGGTCCAGGAACTGATGGCTGCCATCCGCGGCGTCGAGGACGAGATCGCGCGCCAGCGCTACACCTACAACAACGTGGCCCAGCAGCTCAACACGATGGTCGACGTCGTCCCGTCGAACATCGTGGCGCGTATAATCGGGATGCAGAAGCTCGAGTACCTCCAGTTCGAAGAGGCGATCGAGCAGCCGCCGAAGATCGAGTTCTGATCGGCTATGGGAGAAGAACGCTCGCTTGCGACCCTGGTTGCGGTCACGCTCGCCCTCGGGCTCGTGGCCGCAGCCCTCGCGCTCTGGCTGCCGACCCTCACTCTCTCGAGCGGGCTCTCGGTGGACACGTACGAGGCGGACTACGCGCTCAACGGGAGCCTCGCGGAGCGCTACGTCTACCATGTCAACGCGCCCGGCACGTACCGGATGCTCTTTCGGACCTTCGACGTCCCGCTCGTCTTCAACGCGACCGGGTCTCCCCACTTCGAGCTGGTCGGGGTCCAGCCTCCCGACGGCGTGACCGGGTACGCCCGCGACGCCTCGGGCACGGTCCGTCTCTTCGGCTCCGGAGCCGACCCCCAGACAACGTCGTTCGTCGCGGCTCAGGCCGAGCTGAACGAGGTGGGGCTCGTCGACACCGGCTACTTCTCGAGCGGCACGTACGACGCCCGGTACGCGTTCGTTGTCCGTCCGCCGGTCGAGTACGACGCCTCGTTCGTCCACGTGAACCTGAAGCTGGCACGAGAGGGGCAGCACGTGCCGTACTCGTTCATCCGGATCACGCTCCCGGCCGACGGGGTGAGCGAGGTCTTTGCCTACCCGCCGACACTGCGACAGACGCGCGAGGGCAGCCAGATCGTGATCACCGGCTTTGCCGGCGAGAGCGAGAACGTCGCGATCGAGCTCCTGCTGAACCGTTCGACCCTCGACACCGTCGCGGGATTCCCCAGTCCCGTCGCCGATGTCGAGGGACAGGCACGATCGGCCTACTTCTGGGAGAGCGTTCCCTACACGCTCTCGACGGCGCTCTACTGGGCGGGAATCGCGTTCGTGCTCCTCATGCCGTTCGCCCTCCTTCTGATCTACCTGCGGTACGGCCGGGAGAAGGCCTTCACCGTGCCCGAGTACCTGAGCACGGTACCGGACCCGACCAAGCCCCCGTGGGTCGTGAACCTCCTCTTCAAAGGGGACGCCGGGACCTCCGACGCCGACGGGTTCTACGCGACCGTGCTCGACCTGCACCGGCGCGGCCTGATCCGCGTCGAGGAGATTGCGGGTGGTGAGGACGTTCGGATTCAGCTCCACGGCGCCTCATCGAACGACCCGTACGAGCAACGGGTGCTTGACTTCCTCGCCGCGATCGCGAGCGACAACGTGGTCGACTCGTCCGCGCTCGCCCTGCGGAATGAGGAGGCGAAACGCAATACCGCCCTCCAGTCGGAGATGATCCGAAATCTCGGGGCGTACCGGGCGATCGCCTCGCACTCGGACCCCGCAGTGACGACAGCGTACGTCGTCTCGGGGCGCGACCACATCGTCCCGCTGACCCTCATCGGGGTTGCGCTCGCGGTCGTCTCGCTCTTCCTTGTCTTTATCTTCCCGAACCTCTCGGGCCGCTTCGTCGGCCCGATCCTGCTCTTCGCGATCGGCGCCGTTCAGACCGGGATCGCGCTCGCGTTCCCGTCCACGCTCTTCGGCCACTGGAAGGGCGACGGCTATCGAGAGCGACTCGAGTGGGAAGCGTTCGCGCACTTCCTCTCGGACCTCGCCATGCTCCGGAAGTACTCGCCCGCGGATCTCTCCATGTGGGGCGAGTGGCTGGTCTACGGCACGGCCCTCGGGGTCGGCGACAAGGTCGCCCGGGCCATGCGCGAGCTGAACATCCGGCTCCCCGAGGAGGTCGCGATGCCGACACACCTGAACACCGCGTTCGTGCCCCTCCTCCTCTTCGCGCCGCCCGTCCAGAGCGGTGGCGGCGGCGGGTTCGGCGGCGGCGGCTTCGGTGGCGGAGGTTTCGGCGGCGGCGGTGGGTTCGGCGGTGGTGGCGCCGGGGGGCGCTAGCCCCTCAACCCCTCCTCGCCGCGAGCGTTGCCGCGCGATCGTCGAAGAAGAGACGGAGCCAGAGCTCGGTCACGAAGATCCGGAAGACCTCGTGCGAGTAGCGGGCACGGCCGGCCCGGTATTGCGCGAAGTCCGCCGCGACCGCGTCCGGATCCCAGTACGGGCGCGAACGGAACGACGCCGAAGCGAAGACCTCCTCCACGAGCGCTCCGAGCTCGCGCCCCATCCAGACCTCTTCGGGCGTGACAAAGCCCATTTTATCCATACGACAGCGGATCGCCTCGGGCACGAGCCCCTTTATCGCGCGCCGCAGCACGCGCTTCGTGACCCCGCGGCGGAGCTTCTGGTCGAGGGGAAGGGATCCGAGGTACTCGACGACGCGGTAATCGAGGAACGGCACTCGGGCCTCGAGCGAGAAATGCATCGAGTTCCGGTCCTCATAGTGGAGGAGCGCGGGAAGATTCGTCACGACCGTCTCCTGCCGGAGGACACGGTCGAGGTCGCCGGCGTAGCGGTGCACGGGTGGCGCGTCTACCCGGAGGAGCCCGCGTCGATCGCGCCGTACCACGAGCTGACGCGCCGCGTTCGCGAGGAAGCCCCGGTGGTGCCGGAGGGTACCGAGCGCCTCTTCGATGAACCGCCCGAACCGCCTGCGGCGGGCGAGTGTTGCGAGATAGGTCCCCTGGTATGCGAGGTACCCCGCGAGCTGCTCGTCCGCGCCCTGACCGTCGAGCACGACCGTGACCGAGTCGGCCGCGAGGCGCATCACGCAGTACTGGGCGTAGATCGAGAGCGAGCCGAACGGCTCGTCCTGGGCCCAGACCAGGTCGAGAATGTCGGTGCGAAGTTGATCCGGGTCGGGCTCGACGTACGCGCCAACCACACCTGCCGACGCTGCGGCCACCTCCATGAACGGCCGCTCGTCGAAACAGCGATCGGTGTAGACGGCTGAGAAGGTCCGTTGCCGCTCGCCGATCGAACCCGGGTGCTCGGTTGCGAGCAGGCGGGCGATCAGGGCCACGATGGTCGAGGAGTCGATCCCGCCCGAGAGGCAGGTCCCGACCGGGACATCGGCGCGAAGCCGGAGGCGGACCGCGTCGGTCAGAAGCGCGAGCAGACGTC
>JADGNL010000151.1 GCA_017883495.1 Methanomicrobiales archaeon
ACCGTGACCCGGCTCGCGTACGCGGCCCAGATCGCCCAGATACGCGCCTGGTCCGACCGGCAGCCCTCGAGGACGACGCCGTTGCTCGACTTGACGATCAGCCAGCCGTAGGTCGAGTTCCGGTCCGAGCAGCCGTCGAAGCGGATGTTCTCGCCGCCCTGGACGTAGAACCCGGCGTTCCGGTTGTGGATCGCGCTGCAGTCCGTGAGGTTCGCGTTCCGGTGGACGTAGAACCCGGACATGAAGAATCGCTCCGGGTCCGTATTCCGCCAGCCGTTGTTCTTCGCGATGCAGCCCGTGAGCACCACTCCCTCGCACCGCGTCCTCGGTCCGATCTCCCGTCCCGTGGCGTCGAGCCGGGCGCCGGGCTCGAAGTGGAACCCGGACTCCCAGTTCGACTCGGCGATGCAGTTCGTCACCTGGCAGTCGACCAGGTCCTGGCTCTCCTGGAGGTCGAAGCCGGTGATCCACGGGGAACGCGACCCGCCGGCCTCGCCGTAACCGCAGAGGGCCGCATAGCAGTCGACGAAGCGGGTCGCCCGGATCGTGCGGGGCACCCGGTCCGAGAAGTCCTGGTTCATGTTGAACCCGTGGGTCGAGCAGTCGTAGGCCGTGCAGGCGTAGAACTCGACGTCCTCGACGTCGGCCCGGTCGGCCCAGACGAAGAACATCCCGTTCCCGCCCGAGGGCAACCGACGGCCGTCGCTCGCCACGCTCGTGGCCGTGACGTCGCGGACCCGGACATGGCTCGCCGAGATTATGATGAAACCCTGCCCCTGGAGCCGGAGATCGCGGATAGTCACGAACGGGCTCGACACCTCGATCGGCTGATACGGGTCGGCCCCGTTCTCGAACTCGAGCACGGTCAGGGTCTTCCCCTGGCCGAGGAGGGCCGAGTGGTCCGGGACCGTGACCCGACGCGAGGCGTGGAACGTCCCCTCGAGCAGCACGACCGTCCCGGCCTGGCGGAGGGCGTCGTTGATCTCCACGTCGTCGCCGACGCCGTCGCAGCGGAGAACCGTGCCGGGCGGGACCGGCGACGAGTCGGCCGCGGCCACGTAGACGAGGCCCGGGCGGGGCTCCTCGGCGAGCGGGAGCGGGGCCGGCGCGGGCGGGAACGTGTACTCCTTCGATGGGACCACGGGCGCTCTTGGTGTCGAGGTGGCCAGAGGCGGGAACGGCATGGCCCACGGGTCGCCCGAACCGGTGGGCACGAACTCCTCGGCGTAGCGCTGGGCGATCGCGACGTGGGCGCCCTGGTCGCCCTCGTACCGGATCACGACCCCCTGCACGGGCGCCGGCGCGGCCAGTGCGAGGGTCCTTCCGGCCGAGAAGTTCCCGGTCCCGTTCTCGAGCCGGGCGTCCCTGGTCCGGTCCTTTCCGTCGACCAGGACGCGGTAGTCTCCCGGCGGCAGCTCAACGCCGCCGGTATGGTGGATGCGGAGGGTCGCGCCGTCGTACCCGACCTCGATCCCGAGGGGCGGGCCCAGTCCGGCAAAGACCTGGAGAAAGAGCAGGGCCGCGCCGATCGCGACCGCGATCACGACCACGAAGACCACGAGGAAGATCAGGGCCGTGGGCGAGAGCCGGGGCTCCTCGTCGCTCGAGAGCGAAAGCCGGCGCGGCCGGGGTCCCCGATCTGCGGTAGCCATGCAGCGTGAGAGGTTGGGGACGATCGGCTATTACGCTGCCGGTACGGGACGCATACCCTGATAATCTCGGCCGTCCATCATTCTGGTCGATGGAGGAGGACGCCGACCAGCGGTATGTCGCCCCGGGCTGCACGCTCTGCCGCGAAGGGGCGAAACTCGTCCTCTTCGTGACGGGCCGGTGCGACCGGGGCTGCTGGTACTGCCCCCTCTCGGCCGAGCGGAAGGGGACCGACAGGGTCTGGGCGAACGACCGCGAGGTCGGCGTCGACGAGGACCTGCTCGCCGAGGCCCGGGCCATGTCCGCGCTCGGCACCGGGGTGACCGGCGGCGATCCGCTCCTCGCGCTCGACCGGGTGGTCCGGTACTGCCGGCTCCTCAAGGAGACCTTCGGGCCGGACCACCAGGTCCACCTCTACACGGGCCGGGCACCGGCCGATGACGAGCTCGACGCCCTCGCCGGCCTCGTGGACGAGATCCGCCTTCACCCCCCGCACGAGGACTGGGGGCGGATCCTCGAGACCCCGTATCCCGACGCGATCCGCTGCGCCCGTGCCCGCGGGTTCGCGATCGGGGTCGAGGTCCCGTCCCTGTCCGGGCTCGAAGGGCTCCGTGTCCTGCTGCCGCTCGTCGACTTCTTCAACATCAACGAGCTCGAGTGGGGCGAGGCCTCCGCCGACGGGATGCGGTCCCGCGGGCTCGTCCTCGCCGACACCCTCGGCAACGCGGTGGCGGGCGCCCGCGAGTGGGCGGCGCCCCTGCTCGGCGACGAAAAGGTCCGCTACTGCTCGTCCGCATTCAAGGACGCGGTCCAGCTCAGGGAGCGGATGATCCGGATCGCCGTGAACACGGCCCGGCCGTTCGACGAGGTGACGGGGGACGGGACCGTGGTCTACGGCACGGTCCGCCCCGCCGACGGAGTAGGCCCCGCCGTCGCCGCGCTCGGGCTCGGGGACGGCGAGTACGCCGTCGTCGAGGGCGCGGTCGAGCTCGCCTGGGACCGCCTGGCCGCCGCGCGAGCCGCGGTTGCGGGGGAGAAGGCGATCGTCGAGCGCTACCCCAACCGCGGCATGGTCGTGGAGGTGATCCCGCTGTGAGCCTCCGCTCCCTCATCGAACCCGTGTACGAACGAATCCTCGCGCACCAGTGCACGGCCGTACCGCGCCACGTGGCCATCATCCAGGACGGCAACCGGCGGTACGCCCGAAACCGCGGCGCCGACACCGGGGTCGGTCACCGGGCCGGGGCGGACACGACCGAGCGCCTCCTGGGGTGGGCCTGCGACCTCGGGGTCGAGCACATCACCCTCTACTCGTTCTCGACCGAGAACTTCAACCGCGACCCGGGCGAGCTCGGGGAGCTCTTCAGCCTCTTCCGCGAGAAGTTCCTGGCGACCGTCACGGACGAGCGGGTCCACCGCTACGGGATCCGGGTCCGGATGGTCGGCGACCGTTCGCTCCTGCCGCCGGACCTGCTCGAAGCGGTCGAGACGGCGGAGGCCGCGACGATCGGGTACACGCGGTTCCACCTCAACATCGCGCTTGCCTACGGCGGCCGTAACGAGATCGTCAGCGCGGCCCGGCGGATCCTCGCGGACGCGGCCGAGGGCCGGGTCCAGCCCGCCGAGATCACGCCCGCGCTCGTCGAGGAGAGCCTGGCCGACGGGGCTGCCCTGCCGCCGGTCGACCTGATCATCCGGACCGGCAACGAGTACCGCACCTCGAACTTCCTCCCCTGGCAGGCCAACGGCAACGAGTGCGCGGTCTACTTCTGCGCCCCGTACTGGCCGCAGTTCCGAAAGATCGATCTGCTCCGGGCCATCCGGGTATATCAGGAGCGAATCGCCTCCGCCTGAGGCTGGCCGATTCGGCACGGTTATTACGGGGATAGCGCAGTATAGTAGTACAGGAATATGTTCTGCCATCAGTGCGGTGCGGGGGTCGACGACCCGGACGACCGGTTCTGCTCCCGCTGCGGGGCGCCGCTCCACCATGCGGAGGATGCGGAAAAGGCTGCGCCCGGACCGGTGTCGCCGCTCGCGGAGCCCGCCGCGGACCGTCACCGCCGCCCGATCTCGACGTGGCCCGACCGCCGGCGCGAACGAATCCAGCTTCCGCTGACCGAGCTGCGACAGCGGAGAGCCCGCGAGGCGGGCGAGCCGGTTCCGATGCCGCCGGTTGCGCCGTCGCCCCCCGCGTCCGAGCCGGTCGTCGCGGAGGCCCCCGTTCCGCCGGTGGCCGAGATACCGGAGATCGAGACGCTGGAACCTGCCGGAGAGCCGGAGGAGGATCTCTCGACCTCGCGGTCCCGGGCCGAGGCGGCGCTTCGCCGGATGGTCCCGCCGAAGGACGTGTGGGCCGACGAGAATCGGCCCGGCCCCGCCGACCGCACCCACGTCCGCGACGAATGGCCGGTCCCGAGGGCCGAGCTCGCGACCGTGCCCCCCGCGGCGCCGCCTGCTCCCGAAGCGCAGCCGGTCCCGGTCCCTCCGCCCCCTGCGGCTCCCCCGGTCGAGGACGACCCGATCATCCCCTGGCTCGAGCCGCCGGTCGCGCCGGCCGCGCCTGCAGCACCCGAGCGGCCCGTTCCGCCGTCGCGCGAGGTGAAGCCCGATGAGGGGCCGATCATCGTGCCGCGCGAGTACGACGAGAACGCGGCAAGGCAACGGAAGGGGCGGCGGCGTTCCTCGCGAGCGCGAGGCCCCCTCTTCGACCCGGCCGCGCTCGGCCGGTCGATCAAGCCCTCCTGGATCCTCGCGATCGCGGGCGTGATTCTGCTGACCCTGATCGTCTTCGCGATCTTCCCGCCCGGCGG
>JADGNL010000152.1 GCA_017883495.1 Methanomicrobiales archaeon
GCAAGGCTGTCCTTGCCGCCCGAATACGAGACCGTGACCGGGAGATCCGGATACGACGCCGCGACCTCGCGGACGAACGAGGCCGACGTGGCCTCGTACCGGTCGAGGACCGGCCGGTTCGCGGCGACCGCATCGGCCCAGGTTGCGGGCCCGGGCACGCAGGGGCTGGAGACGTTCCTGCGGGTCCTGACGATGGCGCCGCGTTCCATGGCGCGGGCCTCGGCGGCCGAGACGCGGGCGCGCCCGACCCCGATCACGGTCCCGTCCGGGGCGAGAATGAAGACCTCGTCGCCGGCGCGAACCTCGTCGTCGATCTCCCGGAGCCCCGGCGCGAGGAGGCTCGCACCCTGATCGCGAATCGACGGGATCGCCCCCTCGTCCGCGACGACGAATCGGCGCGTCGAGACGAGGAGGGCGCCGGCTTCGATCCGGGGGATGGGCTCCCACCGGTCCTCCGCCGGGAGGTACCGGATATGCCCGACCACGGCACCGCCGACCACGACCTCCTCCATCCGGTCGGGGTCCGGGACCTTGTTCATCAGCGCGAGCGTCCCCTCGGGGACGAGGGGCGCGCCGAAGTGGTCGTCGTAGATCCGGTTGACGAGTGCGACATCGGCCGGGAAGGCCGGCCGCGCGTCCCCGGGCGGCGTTACCGGGACTGCGCGCGTAGCGCCGCCGCAGCTGCCGCAGACCTCGTCGAGGACCGGGACGTGGCAGGCATCGCACCAGCGGAGCTGGATACGGCCGAGGTAGAGGGGGCGCATGCAGTAGGGTTAGCCGGGGCCGGCAAAAAAAGGTGGGACCGTGCCCTCAGTCGTACTCGCGCCAGGTGTGGGCGCACTTGACGCAGCGGAAGAACCGGACCTCGGACTCGTCTGCGGACCGGAGCTGGCGCATCCACCAGAAAGCCAGGTTGTGCTCGCACTCGGGGCACTTCGTCGGGATCGTCGGCTTTGTCGAGATATCGTCCGCCTCGTCGAAGAACGCGATCTCCTTCTCCTGGCGCACCCGGGTTCGCTTCATCTGGTCCTTGTCGGTGATCTGCCGGATGTACCCGCAACGCCTGCACTTGAGCTGGCCCGCACTGGAGATCATCATGCTCTTGCACTGCGGACAAAACATCGTTCAGATGTTCGAGTCGAGACCAGATTAAGCCTTCCGACGGGGTCTTTCTGCCGCAAGAGAAATCCATAAAGGGGTCCGTCGACGAGAGTTACTGATGATCGAGTACCTCGTCCTCGCCTCGGCCCTCGCGTTCGTCCTCTTTCTCCTGCCCGGCCCACAGCGCCGATACGCGGGGATCGCCGGATGGGCCGGGATGGTGCTCGTGCTCGTCGCGCTGCTGCCCGAGTTCGCGGCGGAGAACAACTTCGTCTACCCGGCCATGACCGTCGCGGCGATCCCGTTCCTCGCGATCACGGCGCGCCGTCTGCTCATGGGGGACGCCCGCGTCGAGGCCCTGACGCGCGGCGCCGCAATCGCGTTCGTACTTTACGCGCCCTTCGAATTTATCGCACCGCTCGGCGACTGGCTGATCGGGGTCGTGGTCGGCCAGCTGGCGTGGCTGCTTGCCGTGATCGGGTTTCCGGTCTCGCTCTGGGCCTGGAACACCTTCATGCACAACGGGTTCCGCGTCGAGATCATCCTGGCCTGCACCGGGATCCAGTCGATCGCGATCATGCTCGGGGTCGCGTTTGCGGTCCCGTCGACCCTCCGACAGAAGGTGCTCGCGTTCCTCTTCGTCGCGCCCGTGATCTACGTCCTGAACCTTCTCCGGAACGTCTTCGTGATCATCGCGTACACGGACCAGTGGTTCCCGTACCTGCCCCAGATCGCCGGTAACGGCGAACTCGGGTACGAGTCGTTCTTCTGGGCGCACAACGTTCTCGCGGAGCTTGGCGCGCTCGCCGCCCTGATCCTGATCGCGTGGGCACTCTTCCGCCTGATCCCGGCGCTCGGGGAGCTCGCGGCAGACCTGGTCGAGGTCTACCGCGCGGACCTCATGCGAGTCGTCGGTAGAGGTAGAGCACCCGCTCGACGGCCGAGAGGTTAGTCCCGGCCGCGATCAGCACGACCGCGACGGCCATGGCGGCGGGACCCACGACGAGGGATCCCGCCCCGGCGAGACAGAGCACGAGCACGGTCTCGGGCCGGCCGAAGAACCCGACGCCCTCGAGCGGGTCCTGGATCTTGCCGCCGTCCCGTTCGTAGTAGCCGACCTCGGCGTAGACCACGGGCTTGATGAAGGTGTTCATCAGCGAGCCGATGATAGCGAGCATCACGATCCCCGCGTCGGCCACGGGCGGCACGGGCAGCACGGACGAGAGGATCGGAATCCCCGAGAGGCCGATCCCGAGCAGGACCGCGGCGTCGACGTACTTGTCCACGATCCAGTCGAAGACCGCGCCGAAGCAGGAGTGGCGGTGGGTTAATCGGGCCACGGCACCGTCCGCGAGGTCGAAGGCGGCCGAGGCGAAGAGGAGGAGCGCTCCCAGAAAGAAGTGGCGCGATGCGAAGAGAATGGCGCAGGCGAGGCCGAAGAGGAGCGAGAGGAGCGAGAGCTGGTTCGGCGTCAGGTGCAGCCGGACGAACCGGCTCGTGAGCGGCTCGATGTACTGCCGGAGCCTGGGCCGAAGTGCCGTTATGTTCACGTCCGTCCCCCTGGGGCCCCCGTAGCGAAGGCCGTTCTTATATCCTCGGCTCGTGCCGGCATAAAACCAGGGGTCTCGCCGGGACCGCGTCCCTTTTTATTCCTCCGGCGCGCACGCCTGATATTAGGTGGACCATGCCAGACGACCGCACCCGCCCGCACGTGCTGATGATGTCCGAGATCACGGCCGACGGGAAGCTGACCCTCAAGCGCGGGGCCTCGAGCAAGCGGCTGATGAAGTTCATGGCTCCCGAGACGGAGGTGCTGCTCCACGAGACGCGTGCGACCTGCGACGCGATCATGGTCGGGTCGAACACGATCCGGATCGACAACTCGTTCCTGACCGTGCGGTACATCGAGGGGAAGAGTCCAATCCGCGTGATCCCCTCCTCGGACGCCTCCCTTCCCCCTGATGCGAACGTGCTGAAGCCCGACGCGCCGACCGTGATCGCGGTCTCCGCCCGGGCTCCGGCCGACCGCGTGGCCGCACTCCGGGCCAAGGGCGTGGACGTGATCGTCGCCGGAGACGAGCACGTCGACCTCCCCCTGCTGATGCAGCGGCTCGTCGAGGACTACGGAGTCCGGCGCATGATGATCGAGGGGGGCCCGACCCTGAACTGGCACATGCTCCACCACCGGCTCGTGGACGAGATCCGGCTGATCCACCTCCCCTTCATCGTCGGGGGCGAGGACACGCCCTCGCTCGTGGGCGGCATGCGGATCGATTCGGAGGAGGAGATGATCCGGCTCTCGCTCAAGGCCCACTATCTCTGCGGCACGAACCTCGTGACCGAGTACGACGTGGTCTATCCCTAGACCATGTGAAGCGGATCGGCCTTCATGAACTCCCGGCAGATCGTGGTCGCGTAGCGGCCGGGACCCAACGCGAACGCGAGGGTCACTGCGGTATCCTCGATGGTGACGTCGACCTCCGCCGAGAGCCGGATGGCGCGGACGGCCCCCGAGAACGGGGTTCCCACGATCGCGGCCGCACGTCCGATCCCGGCCTCGTCCACGCCGTCCGCAGCCATCAACCGTCTCGTCACCGCGTCGGTCTCGCCGAGTTCGTGGAACGGTTCGCTCCCGGGCATCGCGATCCCGACGGCGGCACGGCCCCGCGATACGAGCTGCCGCGCCTGGCCGAGGGTTCGGTCCGCGACCACGTCGATCCGGCCGTCGGGGAAGACGAGCCGGTCGCCGGGCTCGACCTGATCGAGCAGAATGCCCCGGGCAATCCTGGCCGAGAGGGCGCGGTTGAAGAGGTGCGACTGGTACGCCGAGACGAGCATCGAGGCGAGCTTCGGCGGCAGGGCGCGAAGCGCTCCGGTCCAGTCGCCCGGCGCTCCGGCGAGGTGGTGGAGCATGGCCCGCTCGAACCGAAGCGGAACGGGGAACCGGACGAGCGCTGCCTTGGGGTCGCGATCGGCGAGAAACGCCTCGCGGGCCGCCCGGACGGGCTCGGCCTCGGTCGGGAACGACTGGCCGATGTAGGCCGTGACGGCTCCTGCGACGTCGCCCGAGGCGAGGAGCCGGCCGACCAGGTGCGTGACCGGCCGGACAACGCCGAAGCGCTGGAGGCCGACGTAGTTCGGAACGCCGGCAGCGACCGCGGCACGGGCCGCCGTGCACCGCTCCTCGAGGTCGTCCGGGTCGCAGTCGCGGACGACGATCCGGAACCGATTCCCCGAGAGGTCGCCGAGCGCGAGGCCCCGGTTCGCCTGACCGAGCGGCTCGATGAACATGTCCGGGAGCGAAAGGGCGCGTACGGCGTCGGCCTCGACGTTGTAGAGCGCCACGAGCTGGGTCGTCACGGCCCGCCGGTCCTTGGTGCCCGAGAACGAGATCCGTCGATGGCTGATGCCGAGCCGATCGGCGATCGCACGGATGGCTTTGGATTGCTCCCAGTTTCGCTTCTTGAGTCGGCAGACGAGGTACGGGCCGCCGGTCAGCGGCGGCGGTGTCTCGCACTCCTCGACGACGAACTCCTCGGGCGAGGCCCGGAGTCGGCCGCCGATGCCCGGGGCGTCGTTCGCGTACCAGCAGAGGCCGAGCGAGAGCTCGATCGGATCGGACGAGGCGATCATAGGAGCGAGAGACCGCCTGTCACCCGGTCCAGCACCTCCGAGCGGGCCGGCCCGAGCCCGAGGGCCGTGACCGTGCCCGGCTCGACCTCGGTCAGGCCGGCGTCCTGGATCAGCGCGGTCGAGATCCCCTGCCGCTCGGCGATCACTTTCAGCTCGTACAGCGCCTGGAGCGACGGCACCTTCAGCACCACCTTCTTCTGCCCTTCGGCGAACCAGGCCCGACGGTCGTCCTTGGACGCGTGCTCGTACGCACCGACAGCCGCGTGCGCGAGCTGGGCGCACCGCTTGCCGCAGGAGATCTTCAGGTCGGCGCGGATCAGCAGGCACTGCTTGTACCGGAATTCGGGCTCGGGGGGCATCCGCGTACCTGATCGCGTTCATCCGAGATAGCCCTGCCGCGAGAGGAGCCACCGAAATTATTAACCGGATCGATCGCCGTAGGGAACCCCGGTTGCCCAAGGGTACTCACAAGGGCACATACGGCCAGTCCAGATGATATGGCTCCCGAGATGGTTGAACACACCGGCCCGGTGGACAGGGCAGCACACGGAGGGACAGAACGGCAATGCAGCATGCAGCAACCCAGGAGTCGATCGTCGACCGCATCAAGAAAGATCACAGGAAGACCGGCGAGGAGATCAGGGAGCTCGAGAAGCGTACCCGAGGGCGCCGCGAGGATTCGCTGGACCCTGTCTTCGCACCGATGAAGAAGGAGCTTCTCGGGCACATGACGGCCGAAGAGAAGCTGCTGTACCCGCTCCTCGGCCAGGAGATGCGGCAGCAGATGCAGGACGCCCGGCGGAAGCACGAGGAGATCAGGAAGCACTTCAAGCACCTCACGGCCGGCGGCAGTATGCCCGAGGAAGAGTGGGCGCGTCACCTGCAGATGATGAAGCGGGGCATCGAGCACCACGTGCAGGACGAAGAGAGCAGGATTCTGCCGGCGGCCCGGCGGATCGCCGGGGGATCAGAGGTTGCGCGATCTCGGGACGGAGTTCGAGCGGATGGAAGAGCAGGACAGGTAGATCGTTCATCAGGAGGGAGGGATTGCCGGCATCACCACTTTTCTTTCCCTTACGGGGCCGGCCCCGAGGCCGGGATGACGATGTGTGCGCGGCGGTACGTGCCGCGGAACCGGAGCCCTTCGGGATGCATGGTCAGCGCAGTCCGGAGGGCGCGGCGCAGGTGGCTCTCGCCGCGGGAATCCACCCCGCCCATGCGGGCCGCGCAGTCGGCCAGGGCATCTCCGATCGTCGGGTAGACCGCAGGCTCCCCGACATCGGTGTACTCGACTGTGAAGGCGTACCCGAGGGACTGCAGAACCCGGCCCAGGCTCGCAGCATACGGGGGGTCGACGTACGGCGCGCCGTGGACGTGGGGCCACTCCGCCGCCAGAAACCGGATCTGCGGCGGGGCGCTCTCCGGCCAGAAGAGATGGAGCGCGTCCCCTGCCATCCCGAGGAGCTCCCTGATCGTCGTCTCGACTGCCGGTGTGTAGAGCGCGGCCGAACCGAGCACCAGATCGAACGGAGACGTCGAAGCCGCCACCCCGAACGGCCCCTTCAGGATCGTGACCGATCGCTCGACCCGCTGTTTCGTCGCGTAGTCGCGAAGGAACGCGGCGTATCGGTTCGAGCGGGTGGTGACCGTGACCTGCATGCCGCGGCGCGCCATCAGGGACGGAAGGAGAGGCGTGCCCTCGACTATCAGGACCGTGCGGCCACGAAGACCGGCCTCGTCCTGCGTGATCTCGCCGAGGTACCCCCGGGCCTCCTCCATCGCCGGAAGGGCATTGTGCGCGATATCCTCGAGCGCGGTTCCCGGCCGAAGGGGCAGGAGGTGCGGCGTGGCCAGGTGCCGGCGCATCCGCTCGCTCCAGAGCGCAGCGCAGTCCGGCCCGGGGGTGCCACTTTCGTTCATACGGATCCCGACGGCACCCGTCCCCGAAGAACCGATACCGACCATGCATGGGCCGCGGAGTGTGAAGAGCTTTCCGGGTTACGGCAGGATCTGAGCCTGATTAGCCTAAAAGGGCTGTATATTTCCTCATGACATACCAAAGATTCGATTGCACAACCTCGATGACCCCCCTTGCGGCAAGTTCTCCGTTAACGATATCTGTCCTTCGTCCTGACCGCGATCGGTCCCGGCATCCTCCGGGTGCGGGGGAGATCTGCCGGGCAGATGACAGACTCGGATCTCCCTTCCGGTACGGGAACGGAGCTGGCCAACGCACCGGTCTCGTCCGACCTGCTGACGGAGCACGCACCGTTTCCGTGAGCACTGATCGACGGCGCGGGCCGGTATCGTTGATCAGTCCGGCATGTGTCGAGGTCTTCGGCAATACGCGCGACGACCTTCGAATGGACCGGGATTGGGCGGAGTTCGCGTTTCCCGATGCGGAGGAGGGGGAGATGGCGCTTGAGACATGGTGCCGTGACCGGGGCGACGAGGGGACCGGAATCGGCCTCGCGA
>JADGNL010000153.1 GCA_017883495.1 Methanomicrobiales archaeon
CGACGAACAGGTGCGGCTCATCAACGCGATCGCACAGGCCGGGGGGCTGCCGCTCGAGGCCCGCATCATCGACCTCGACGCGCACGCCCGATACCGGCACGACCACGCGAAGTACATGGTCGTCGACGACCGCTTGACGCTCGTCACGACCGAGAACTGGAAGCCGGCCGCGTTCCCGCCGGCGGGCCGGCAGGGGAACCGGGGCTGGGGCGTCGTGCTCGACGACCCGCGGGTCGCCGCGTACTTCACGGAGGTCTTCGAGACCGATTTCGGCGGGCGCGATGTCCACCCGGTGACGACCGTGAAGCCCGGCGCGGTCGAGACGCCGTCCGACCTGGCGTACGCGCCGCGGTTCACGCCCGTGCCGTTCTCCGATGCGACGGTCACGACCGTGCTCGCGCCCGACACGGCCGGCGAGGTCGAGGCCCTCGTCCGCTCGGCGACGAGCTCGGTCCGGATCGAGCAGGCCTACATCACGAACGAATCGGGCACGCGGCTCCAGCGGTACCTCGCGGCGGCCGTGGACGCGGCCCGCCGGGGAGTCGAGGTGCGTGTCCTCCTCGACGGGGCCTGGTTCAATACCGAGGACGAGGCCGACAACGACGAACAGGTGCGGCTCATCAACGCGATCGCACAGGCCGGGGGGCTGCCGCTCGAGGCCCGCATCATCGACCTCGACGCGCACGCGCTGACCAAGGTCCATACGAAGGGCGTGGTCGTGGACGGACGGCGAACGCTGGTCTCGTCGATCAACTGGAACGAGGCCTCGCCCTCGTTCAACCGCGAGGCCGGAGTGATCGTGGACGATCCCGGCACGGCCGCGTACTTCGCCGCGGCTTTCGACACGGACTGGGAGACGGGCGCGGGCGGAGCGGCCGCGGTCGCCGGTCGGGGAATCGACTGGCTCCGGATCGGCATCGCGGCGCTCGTCCTCGTCGTGATCGGAGCCGCGCTGCTCTGGCGGAAGAGAAGAGTGTAGAAGAGTGACTCAGAACTTCTTTGCCGCGCAGCGGCAGAGGTCGCAGATGGTGATCGCACCCTCCTCCTCGCCCATGACCGAGAGCGCCCAGCGATCGATCATGGTGGAGAGTTCGGGCGAAAGGTTCAGTTCGTCGCAGTAGCCGCGCTTGCGGCTGACGTACTGGGAGATCGCGGCGCGGCTGATGCCGAGCCGCCGCGCCACCTCGGTCTGCGGAACGCCCTGGCGTGTCACCAGGCGGCAGACCATCTCGGCGCGTGCCGTGGGAACGAGTTTGCGCACCATGGCATCACAGACCATGATGTCGCAGACCCGCTCACTCATGCGGGTACCGCAAAAGCCGCGGGACGCGACAGGTAGATGATCTGTCGAGCGTCCTTGAAGTTGAACTTCTCGATGATCAGATGGTGCTCTTTCAGCTTTTTCAGCGCGTATCGTACGGTGCGCGGTGCGAGATTCGACCGCGACACAAGCTCCTTGTGGGTCATGGAACCGCTGGAGTCCAGCAGGTGCAGGACCGTTCTGGAGGATGGGGGAAGACCAGACCCGGTCATACATATGATGTTAACGCTGTTAACACATAAACCTGTCGGTTATATTTAGGATGACTACGAACTATTTCGTAGTATGCTGATGCCGCAGGAGCGGCGGGCGCTCCTTCTCCTCGTCGGCGTCTTCGCCGTGGTCGCTGTCGGAGCCGCGCTCCTCGAGAACCTCGGCCCCGGCGCGTTCGCGGCCCCCTTCTCGCCGACCCTCTCGGACGGCACGCTCGCCTCCGTGCGCGGCACGGTCGAGGACGTGGTACCGGCAAACGGCGGCCACCTGATCTGCCGGATCGGGGGGGTCCGGGTCTTCGTGCCGGCGAGCGCGGTCCCCGAACCGGCGCCCCAGAAAGGCGAACTCCTCCAGTGCTACGGTGTCGTCTCGACGTATGCCGGGGCGAAGGAGCTCACGCTCCGCGACGCCCGCGACCTCGTCCGGGTCGATCAGGAGTAGTCCGCGCAGTCCGGCGGGAGCGCCTCGAAGGGAGTGGACGCGGCGAGCACGCCCCGCTCCCGGGCCGAGGCCCGCCAGGCGGCCCGGACGGCCTCGACGAACGCGGCCGGGTCGTCGCCGGCGGATCCGAGCGCGCCCTCGAGCCGGGCCTCGAGCACGCCGAGCGCCCGGTCGCGGCACGCATCGAAGGCGGCGGCCGGACCGAGGTCGAGGAATGCGAGGAGGCTCGCCTCCTCCTGCTTCCGATAGGCGACCGCGACCAGGTGCA
Source organism: Methanomicrobiales archaeon (assembly GCA_017883495.1). GTDB lineage: Archaea > Halobacteriota > Methanomicrobia > Methanomicrobiales > Methanospirillaceae > UBA288. The sequence goes on from JADGNL010000153.1 coordinate 2,244, forward strand.
TGCGCTCGGCGCCGTTCGCGTCGAGGACTGTAGCGCGGTACCGCGTCGGCACCCCGCGGGCCCCGCGCCGCCGCCGCTCCTCCGTCGTCACGACCCGGTTCCGGTCCTGTGTGGCGACCCTGAGGGCGAGGGTGTCCGGCGCCGCCTCGCCGAAGAGGGCGCGGGCCGCGTCGTTCTCGTACCGGATCCGGCCGTCGCGGCCGGCGAGGAGGAGGGGGAGGGGCGTCGCGGCAAGGAGCGCCTCGAACGCGTCGGCCCTGGCAGCGGTCGCGGCGATGGCCGCTGATCGCGCCGCGGCGTCGAACCCTTCGTCGGCGAGCGTACGGACGAGCTCGACCTCGCGGTCGGTGTAGGGCGTGGAACGGTCCGCGACCGCGACCACGCCGTTCTCGCCGACGGGGACCGCGAGGATCCGGCGGAGAGGGAGGGGGGCGTCGGGGGACGCCTCGCGCACGGCCGGCTCGCCCGAACCGGCCGCGTCCCCGACGAGCACCGCCAGGTCCACGTCGGCGAGCGCGGGGGAGACGGCGAGGGGAGCGAGCGCGTCGCCGTCCCTGCGGATCACGGCGCCGTACCGCGACCCGGTCCCGCGGAGAGCCGCTCCGAGGAGGCGCTCGGCCGCGTCCGTCCCGTCGGCCCGGTGCACGGCGAGGAGCGCGTTCCCGAGGGTGCGCCGCTTCTCGCACTCGTCGAGCCGGTCGGCGAAGGCCGTCACGTCGGTCGCCGCGAGCGCGGCCCCGGCGACCGTCCCGCCGTCCCCCGGCACCGGCGCGGCCGCGAGCAGGAACCGCCGGCCGTCCGCGTCGAGCTCGCCCGTCCCGGCCGCGCCGAAGGCCGCGAGCCGGGCCAGCGGCTCGAGCGCCTGCGCGACCCGGACCGGGAACGCGGTCCAGAGGGTCCGGCCGACCACCGGCTCGTCCGAGCCGGCGAGGACCGGGAGGGCGTCGCCGCCGGCCGCGGCGATGCGGAGCTCGTCGTCCACGAAGAGGGCCGCGCCCGGAGCGTGGGCCACGAGGGCCCGGTGCGCGGCCTCGCTCGCGGCGAGCGCGTCCGCTGCCGACCGCTCGGTCGTCCGGTCGTCGACGGAGACGACCGCGAGGACCGGGGTCGCCATCGCAGCCGAGAGCTCGCACCAGCGGAGCTGACCGTCCACGCCACGGAGCCAGGCCCCGCGGTGCACGACCTCTCCCGCTTCGACGTCGGCCGCGAACGCCGCGTAGACGTCGGGGTCGGCGAACGCCTCCGCGAAGGACCGGGCGCCGAGCGGCCCGAGCAGGGCCCCGGCCCGGTCGTTCAGGTCGTGGACCCGGCCGGTCTCGGGCATGAAGAAGAGGGTCGCGGCCGGGAGCCGGTCCCGGAGACCGTGGTACCACACCCGGTACGTCGCGGCCTCGCCGGCCGCGTTCCCGATCGTGGCCGCGACGAGCAGGCCGAGCCCGGCCACGGCCGCGGCCCCGAGCGCGGCCGCCGGGAGCGAGATGCCGGAGATGAGCGCGATTGCGGCGTAGACCGCGGCTCCCCCGAGGGCGAGGCCGGGGCCGATGCGGCGGTCTCGATACGCGCCGACCACGGCCGGCGCGATCGCCAGGACGGCCGCGACGGCCGCAAGCCCGGCGAAGACGGCGGCCGCGGCGGCGGCCCAGGAAAAGGCGGCGATCAGGGCGATGAGGGGGAGTCCGTAGTCGGTCCGCGGCATGTACTGAGGCGTGGCCTTCGCGTGCGCATCAACCTGCCGAAGAAGAGATATGCAGGGGGCGGGGTACCCTATCCTCATGTCCAACCAGGAGATCCAGGTCCAGATGCCGCCCGACCTCGACCCGGTCTACTCCAACATGATCCAGATCGCGTTCAAGGACGACGAGTTCACCTTCCTCTTCCTCCACCAGATCCCCGGCACGAACCAGGCGCGGGCCAAGGCGATCGTCTCGATCTCGCCGCGACACGCGAAGTCGCTCCTCGCGGTGCTCGGCCGGTCCATGGCCGAGTACGAGGAGAAGTTCGGCACGATCGAGCCCCCGGGCGAGCGGAAGGCCGAGGGGGTCTCGACGACGCTCTCGGGCTACTCCTGAGATGGACCTGGTCGCCCCGGTGACCGGGCTCGACGAACTCGACGCCGTGGTCTCGGCCGGGCCGGACCTGATCGAGCTCCGGCTCGACCTCGTCGACCGCTCCGATCACGCGGCCCTGGCCGCCCGCTGCGGCGATCTCGCGGTCCCCCTGATCGCGACCGTGCGCTCTCTCGAGGAGGGCGGCGCCTTCGCCGGTGACGAGGGCGACTGCGCCCGGCTTCTCGCGCCGTTCCTGTCCCTCGCCCGGTACGTCGACCTCGAGCGCCGGTTTCGCACGCTCGCGCCGGCCTGCCGCGAGGCCGGGTGCGCCGTCATCGCCTCGGCCCACCTCGCGACCATGCTGCCGCTGCCCGAGCTCTTCGGGCTCGAGCGCGAGCTCCGGTCGTACGGCGACCTGCCCAAGCTCGTGCTCGCCCCCTCCTCGGACGACGACCTGCTCGACCTCCTCTCCTTCACGCACGCGGCGACGAAGCCGGTCTGCACCTCGATCGCGGGGACCGCGTACCGCCACGGCCGGGCCCTGCTGCCCCTCTTCGGCTCGGCCCTCGCCTACTGCGCGGCCGGCCGGCCGTCCTCGCCCGGGCAGTACACGCTCGGCGAGATGCGCGAGCTGATGCGCCTGCTCGAGCCGGCTGCGGACTGACTACCGCCCGTACGCGTCATGCAGAAGCAGGGCGTCGGCGAGCACGAGCCCGAGCATGGCCTCGGCCACCGGGACGAGCCGGGGCGCAATGCAGGGGTCGTGCCGTCCGCCGACCCGGATCTCGACCGCCTCGCCCGCGGCGTCGACCGTCCGCTGGGGGAGCGCGATCGACGGCGTCGGCTTGACCGCGCACCGGGCGACGATCGGGGCACCCGTCGAGATCCCGCCGAGGATGCCCCCCGCGCGGTTCGAGCCGGACCCGCCGGGCAGGATCGGGTCGTTGTTCTCCGAGCCGAAGCGGGCCGCGACGGCAAAGCCGTCCCCGATCTCGACGCCCTTCACGGCTCCGATCCCCATCAGCGCCCCGGCGATCGCGGCGTCGAGCTTGCCGAAGACCGGGTCGCCGAGCCCGGCCGGGACACCCGTCGCGACCACCTCGACGATCCCGCCGACCGAGTCGCCGCGGGCCGCTGCCGCTGCGATCTCGGCCACCATCGCGGCCTCGCCCTCGACGCCGTGGATCGAGACCACCCTTCCTGCGACCGCGATGCCCCTGAGCGAGAGGAGCTTCAGCGCGATCGCGCCGGCCGCCACCCGGCCGATCGTCTCGCGCCCCGAGGACCGGCCGCCGCCGCGGTGGTCGCGGACGCCGTACTTCGCGGCGTACGTGATGTCCGCGTGCCCGGGCCGGTAGACGTCGCGGAGCGCGTCGTAGTCGGACGACCGCGCCTGTTCGTTCATGACGACGAGCGCGATCGGCGTCCCGGTCGTAACGCCCTCGAAGACTCCCGAGAGGATCGCCACCCGGTCCGCCTCGGCCCGCGGCGAGACGAGCGGGCCCGTGCCCGGCCTCCGTCGGTCGAGCAGGGGCTGGATGTCGGCCTCGGCGAGCGGGATGCGTGCCGGGCAGCCATCGACGACCGCGCCGAGGGCCGGGCCGTGGCTCTCGCCGAAGGTCGTGACCCGGAAGAGCCGGCCGAAGGTGTTCATCGTAGTGCCTCCTCCACGACAGAGATCGGGACGCGAATGCCGAAGAAGGCTTCGAACTGCGCCGCGGCCTGGTGGGCGAAGAGCACGGTTCCCGGGATGACCGTGGCCCCGGCCCGGCGGGCGCGCTCGAGGAGCGGGGTCTCGGCCGGCGTGTACACGAGGTCGAAGACGGTCATGCCGGGCCGGAGCTGCGACTCGTCGAGGAGGGAGGCCGTGTTCGGCGCCATCCCGACCGGGGTCGCGTGGACCACGACCTCCGTCTCAGCCGGGTCGAACGCGGCGAGCGGGCCCGAGGCCGCGCCGAACCGGGAGGCGAGCGTTCCGGCCTTCCCGGCATCGCGGGCGAGCACGGTGACGGCCATGTCGAGGTCCTGGAGTGCGTACACGGCTCCGGCGGCCGCGCCGCCCGCGCCGAGGACGACCGCCCGGCATCCGCGGCCGTCGAGGTGCGCGAGCGGCGCCCGGACCCCGAGCCAGTCCGTGTTGCTGCCGTGGACCCGGCCCCCGCAGCGGACGACCGTGTTCACGGCCCCGATGGCTGCCGCGTCGGGCGAGAGGGTGTCGCAGTACGGGAGGACGGCCTCCTTGAGCGGGAGCGTGACCGAGAGGCCGCGCAGGTCGAGCCGGGCCGCGATCCCGAGGACGGCGGCCGGGTCGGCCGAATCGATACGCGTGTACGCATAGGGGAGACCGTACTGCTCGATGAGCCGGGCGAAGAGCGCGGGCGAGCGGCTGTGGCCGATCGGATGGCCGGCCACGGCGCAGAGGCGGTCGCCTCCGGCGATCGCGCGGTCGACGGTCGCCGCCTCGACGGGATACGGGTTCAGGGCCGCGAGCTCGGCACGGAGCGCGTCCGACGGCGTTGCCGAGAGGGCGGCCAGGACCAGCCCCGCGACCTCCCCGGGCGCCCGGCACCCGGTCCAGACGCAGTGGTCGGCCGCGGCGCGATATGCATCGGCCCGGGCCGCGAGCACGGCCCTGACTTCGTCGAGAGGCGGAAGCGCGGTCAGCGCCGGGCGGTCGCCGGAGGCACAGCGGCGGGCGAGCTCCTCGGTCGGTCCCTCGAGGAGGAATACCCGGGCGCCGCGACGCAGGACCTCGACGTTTCCAGGGTCCAGCACGGCCCCGCCGCCGGTCGCGATCACGCCCTCCGCGGCGGCGAGCCCGGCGCAGACCTCGCGCTCGAGGGCGCGAAAGCCGGCCTCGCCCTCGGCGGCGAAGATCGCCGGGATCGATCGGCCCGCCCGGGCCGCGACCAGCGTGTCCGTGTCGACGAACGGGAGGCCGAGACGGTCCGCGACGAGACGGCCGACCGTGGTCTTGCCCGTGCCGCGGTAGCCGATCAGGACGACCTTCACAGCAGCCCTGCCTCCCGGAGCGTCGACCAGAACCCGGGCCAGGACTTCGCGACGCAGCCCGGGTCCTCCACGGCGACGCCGCCGATCGCGAGCCCGAGCACGGCGAACGCCATCGCGGTCCGGTGGTCGCCGGCCGGGTCGATACTACCGCCGTGGAGCGGAGCAGGGATGACCGTGAGCGCGTCCTCCTCGACCGTCGCGCCGGCCCCGAGTGTTCGGAGCCGGTCGGCAGTCACGGCGAGCCGGTCCGACTCCTTGTGCCGCAGATGGCCGATGCCCGTGATCCGGGTCGGCCCCTCGGCGAGCGCGGCGATCACGGCGAGGGTCTGGACGGTATCGGGCGCGGAGGACATCTCGCACTCGATCCCGTGCAGCGGTCCGTCGCGCTCGACCGTGACCCCGTCCGGGCCGGACGAGACCCGGCAGCCCATCGCGGCGAGGGCGCCGACGAACCGCCGGTCGCCCTGGGCCGAGGCCGGGTCGAGGTTCCGGACCGTGACCCGGCCGCCGAGCGCGGCCGCGAGCGCGAAGAGGTACGAGGCCGAGGACCAGTCCCCCTCGACCGCGTATGCGATGCCCTCATACGAGCCGGGGCGGACCGCGAACCTCTCGTACCCCCGCCGATCGACATCCGCGCCGAAGGCCGCCATCACGCCGACGGTAAGGTCGAGGTACGACCGTGAAACGGGGGGCGAGGCGAGACGGAGGACGAGCCCCTCGGGCATGAGCGGGGCCGCGAGCAGAAGCGAGGACGCGAACTGGCTGGAGACGCCGCCGTCGACCGCGACCTCGCCGCCGCGGAGGGGTCCCGCGACCTCGATCGGCGGCACGCCCGCGTTGACGGGATAGCGGACGGTCGCGCCGAGCGCCTCGAGGGCCGTGCCGAGCGGGCCGATCGGCCGTTCCCGCATCCGGGCCGAGCCCGTGAGCGTGACCCGGCCGTCGGCGAGGGCCGCGACCGACGCGAGCAGGCGCAGGGTCGTGCCCGAGTTGCCGCAGTCGAGCACGGCGCCGTCGCCGCCGGAGAGTGGCCCGCCGGCCCCCTCGACCCCGACCACGCGGTCGCCGACCTCGATCGCGGCCCCGAGCTGCCGGAGCCCGGCGATCGTGAGCCGGGTATCGTCGGCGAGGAGGGGGTCGTAGAGGACCGAGGGGCCGTCTGCCAGAGAGGCCGCGACCAGGGCGCGGTGGGTGAGCGACTTGCTCGGCGGGGCGCTGAGCGCGAGTTCCACCGGCCCCGCCCGGTCGAGGACGATTTCGGTCACGGCAGTTCGAGCCTCCCGTACCGGCCGAGGTCCTTCACCGTGCAGAGCCGGGCGAGCTCGGCGACCGCGTCGTCCCAGCCCGGGCCGCAGTCCCCGTCGACGTAGAAGACGTACCGCCCCATCCCCCGCCGCGACGGCCGCGACTCGATCCGCGTCAGGTTGAGCCCGCGGGCCGCGAACGGGCCCAGCAGGGCGTGGAGAAGGCCCGCCCGTTCCTCTGTCGGGTCGAGGAGGAGGCTCGCGCGGCACGGCGCCGGCGGAGCAGCCGGCGTCCGCGAGATCCGGACGAACCGGGTCTCGTTCGTGCCGCTGTTCTGGCAGTCGCGCTCGAGCACGGCGAGATCGTACAGGTCCGCGAGCCCGTCCGAGACGAGGGCCGCGCCGGACGGGTCGTCCCTCGCCGCGATCGCCGAGGCCGCGTTCGAGGCCGTCGGGACCACGGGCCGGCCGAGCGCCTCGAGCCGGCGCGAGCACTGCTCGGCCGTCTGCGGGTGGGCGTAGACCCGCTCGAACGCCACGGACGCGCCCGGCGCGGCCAGGTGGTGGCGGACCGGGATCGTGCACTCGCCGGTGATCGAGACCGCGTGATCGGCGAGGCCGACCAGGGTCGCGCCGACCGAGCCGGCCTCGCTGTTCTCGAGCGGGACGAGCCCGTCGCCCTCGCCGGCTCCGACTGCGGCAAAGACGGCCGCGATCGAGGGGCGAAGGCGGACGTCGGGGTCGAGCCGGGCGGCCAGCTCGTGCGAGAAGGTCCCGGCCGGCCCGAGGGTGAAGAGGGTCATCGTTCGGGCTCCGCGAGGCAGCGGATCAGGCGGTCGGTCTCGGCCGTCGCGGCCGCGCCGTGCGAAGCGAAGAGGGCCGCGTCCTCCTCGAAGAGCCGGACGAAGGAGCCGGGCCCGGGGTCGTCGACCGCGTCCGCGAGCTCCTCCAGGGCCGTCCTCGCGGCTCCGAGCACGGCCGGGACGTTCGGGTTCCGGCGGAGGATCGGGCCGTACAGCGCCGGGTCCTGCGCGAGGAGCCGGCCCACGAGCCCGAACTCGATCCGGTAGACCGGCGACGTGAACGCCAGGAGTTCGTCGAGGTCGGCGCCGAGCTCGCGCACGGTCCCGGCCAGCACGAGCGAGAGGGCGTGGGCGAGCCCCTGGACCACGGCCATCAGCTCGTCGTGGTGCTCGGGGGTGGTGACGGCCAGGCGGGCGCCGGCCGCCTCGAGGACGGCGAGCAGGGGGCCGTACTGCTCAGGCGTCGCGGTCGCGGGCGTGACGGCGACCGTCTGGCCAGCGATCGAGGTGAGGCCGGGCCCGAAGATCGGGTGGAGCCCGACGCAGGGCGCGGCCGAGCGGCGCATGGCCTCGACCGGCCCGGCCTTGAGCGAGGTGAGGTCGCAGAGGAGCTGGTCCGGCCGGAGGTGGGGTGCTACCGCGGCGATCACGCCGAGGGTCGCGTCGATCGGGACCGAGACCATCACCACGTCCTGCCGCGCGAGGAAGGCCGAGAAGGGCTCGTGTCCCGTCCGGCCGCGGACCGAGACCTCCCAGCCGGCCGCTGTGTAGATCCGGGCGAAGAGGGAGCCCATGCCGCCCGTGCCGCCGAGGATGCCGAGCCGAGTCCTCGTCTCAGTGCTCACGGATCGTCTCCTCGATTGCGTGGCCGAAGTGCCGCCCCCCCTCGAGGAGGAGGCCGAGGACCCGGTCGCCGGGGGCGAGCGCCGCGACCGAGACCGCGCCCCCGCCCTCCCTGACGAGCCGGATCGTCTCGGCGTTCTGGAGCACGACCGAGGCCGGCCTCCCGTCGTCGGCGACGGCCTCGACCAGGAGGAGCGGCCGCCGCTCGACCTTGACCCGGCCGATGGCGGCGGTCTCTGTCCCGCCCTGCGCGTCGACGCCGAGGACCGTCTCGCCGGCCCGGAGGTCCGCGAGGTACGCGGTCCGCCCGCCGGGCAGGAGGCAGTACGCATGGACCGCGCCCGCGTTGACGCGGAACGGCCGGGGTGCGACGTACGGGTTCTCCAGGGTCTCGGCGTGGACGAGGAGCATCGCCGACGAGGTGTTGCCCACGAGCAGCCCCTCGCCGTCCTCGAAGAGGGTGCAGGTGTCGACGCAGACCCGGTCGCCCATGCCGAGCGGTCGGATCGCCGTGACCGTGAACGGAACGAGCGCCACCTGCTCGCCCCCACCCTTCACGAGCGCCGCGACCCGACGGACGACGTCCGGGTCGTTCGTCGCAAGGACGATCCCGGCCACGCCCTTCTCGAGCGCGCCGAGCGCGAGCCGGGCCTCCTCCTCCGAGCCGACCCGGGCGTAGACCCGGTTCGAGCGGGCGACCAGGTTCTCGAGCGGGATCACGGTCCAGTCGGACGTCTCGACCACGACCGGTCCCTGCTTCGCGAGCTCGACGGCCCGGTCCTCGTCCTCCGACGACGCGATGGTGGCGAGAAAGACGTCGCGGCCCCACTCGAGCTCGCCGTCCTGGCCGACCGTCGCGATCCGGCCGAGCGCCCGAACCCGCTCCGGCTCGTCCGTGACGACCGCGTCCGCGCCGGCCTCGAGGGCGGCGGTCACGACCTCGGTCGAGAACGGGACCGGCTCGACCCAGAGGGCCTTCATCGCGGCTCCTCGTGGACGGCCTCGCAGACCCGGCTGACGAACGCGGCCGTGTCCTCGCGCTGGAACGCGTTCCGGCCCATGCAGACCCCGGCGCCGCCGGCGTCGACGGCCTCGCGGACCATCGCGATCGCGGCCTCGTCGCCGCCCTTCTCGCCGCCCGCGACCAGGACCGGGACCGAGCAGGCCTCGACGATCCGGCGGAACGCGGCCGGGTCGTTCGGGTACGCGACCTTGATCAGGTCCGCGCCGAGCTCCTCGGCAGCGCGGACGCAGTGCGAGACCGAGGCCGGGCTCGAGCCGTCGATCCCGTGCCCCCGGGCGTAGGCCATGATCAGGAGCGGCATGCCCCAGCGGGTGCAGTCGCGGGAGATCTGGCCGGCCGCCTCGAGCATGCGCGACTCGTTCGGCGAGCCGAGGTTGATCTGGATCGAGACCGCGTCAGCGCCGAGCGCGACGGCCTCCTCGACCGTGCAGACCAGGACCTTGTCGTTCGGGTCGGGGTTGAGCGCGGTCGAGGCCGAGAGGTGGACGATCAGGCCGATGTCCCGGCCGTGCCGCCGGTGGCCGGCCGTGACCATGCCCTTGTGGAGGACGATCGCGTTCGCCCCGCCCTCCGAGACCTCGGAGATGACGCGGGTCATGTCGCGGAGGCCCTCGATCTGGCCGAGGGTCATGCCGTGGTCCATGGGCACGATCACGGCCCGGCCCGTGTTCCGGTCCATGCACCGCTCGAGCCGGATCTCCTTGCCGATCACCGGAGCACCTCCATCGCCTCGCCGGCGGTCCGGCCCTCGTGGACGATCAGGGCCGCGGCCCGGACGAACCGCGCCGGGTCCGCGTGCTGGAACGCGTTCCGGCCGATCGAGATCCCGGCCGCGCCGGCCTCGATGGCCCCCTCGATCAGGTCGAGGGTGGCGCGGTCGTCGGTCTTGGAGCCGCCCGCGACCACCACCGGCACGGGGCATCCCCGCGTCACCTCGCGGAACGAATCGGGGTCGCCCGTGTACACGGTCTTGACGATGTCCGCGCCCAGCTCGGCCGCGACCCGGGCCGCGAGCTTGACGTGGCCGACCGCGTGCTCGTCCTCGATCTTCCGCCCCCTGGGGTACATCATCGCGAGCAGCGGCATGCCCCAGTGCTGGCACTGGACCGCGACCCGGCCCAGGTCCTGGAGCATGCAGGCCTCGGAGTCGGCCCCGATGTTGACGTGCATCGAGACCGCGTCCGCGCCCATGCGGAGGGCGTTGGTCACGGTGTTGACCAGCACCTTCTCGTTCGGGTCCGGCGCGATCGCGGTCGAGGCCGAGAGGTGCAGGATCAGGCCGATGTCGGGGCCGCGCCGACGGTGGCCGTACAGCGCCAGGCCGATGTGGCCGAGCACGGCGTTCGCTCCGCCGAGGGCGACCGCGTCGACGGCGGCGCCCAGGTCGATCAGGCCGTCGATCGGCCCCTGCGAGACCCCGTGGTCCATGGGGACGATGATCGTCCTCTTCGTGTTCCGGTTGATGATGCGTTCAAGACGGATCTCTTTTCCTCTCATGACAGGTACTCCCGAGGCCCCGACACTGTGCTACAGCGTAGGGCGTTCAAAACGGATAATAAAAGGCGAAGGCGTCCGCTGGCCTGAAGAGAGCCGGCGAAACGATCGATGCGTGGCGATCAGGTACCGTGGTGATAAAAGCACTCACGGGCGAAAAAACATTCACCACACATTGGGATCAGGTTCGGGGACGCCCGGGATAAACCTGCCGGTCGGTTCCCGTCCGGCAGGCATATCCGTCCGGTCGCCTCAGGATATGCCATGAGTCCGCCGGCGCCGCTGCCGCCCTGGACGATCTGGGTGATCGTGCTCGCGATCTTCGCGGCGGCCGCGTTCGTCTTCTGGCCGCTGGTCGGGGTCTCGGTGCTCGCGGCCTCGCTCGCGGTAGTGCTCTTCCCGCTCCAGCGGCGGCTGACGCGGCGGATGCGGCCGTTCTTCGCGGCCGTGCTCCTGACGGTGGTGGTGGGGGCCGCGGCGGTGCTCGCGGTCGCGGTCACGATCGCGGTCATCGTCCAGAACATCGCGTACATCGAGGAGCTGATCGGGACGATCCTGACGGCCGCCACCGCCCAGGGGACGAACCCGCTCGGCGGCGCCCTGCCGATCGACCTGACCCAGGTGACGGACGCGATCCGTGCGCAGGCGGGGTCGTTCGGCGCCTCGCTCCAGTCGATGATCGGGGAGTTCCCCATGGTCTCGCTCGAGATCATCGTCTTCTTCCTGGTCCTCCACCTGACCCTCGAAAAGGGCGAGCAGACCGGGGTCCGCCTCATGGAGGCCTTCCCCGACCAGATGCGCCGCCCGGTGGCGCGGCTCTGGACGATGGCCGTGGACGTGATGTACTCGATCTTCGTGGTCCACTTCGCGACGGCGTTCGTGACCTTTCTGGTGGCCCTGCCGTTCTTCTGGCTCCTCGGGTACGGCCATATTCTCTTCTACGCCGTGCTCTCGGGGGTCTTCCAGCTGGTGCCGTTCCTGGGCCAGACGGTCATCCTCCTCGTGCTCGGCGGGTACGCGCTCGCGATCGGCGATATGCGCGGCCTCCTGCTCGTGCTCTTCGTCGGGTACCCGTTCGTGGCCGCGATCCCGGACCTGGTGATGCGTCCGCTCCTGATGGGCGCCCGGACGGGAATCCACCCGGCCGTGATGTTCATCGGGTTCTTCGGTGGGATTACCCTGCTCGGAACGGTCGGTGTCGTGCTGGGGCCGCTCCTGCTCGCGCTCGCGGCCGGCGCGTACGGGATCATCGTCGAGGAGCTCGAGCTCCGTCGGGAGACGGCCCTGCCGGCCGATCCCGGGCCGTCACCGCTCGAGGCCGCGGGGGAGGCGGGTACCGAGATGGAGACGGCCTCGTAGCGCGCAGCGACCGCGCCTTTTTTATAGAGAATGATATGTCCTTATGGAACCTCGATGGGCCCGCGTGGCCTCGTCGATCCTCGCGGCGGTGGCGTACGACCCGGCCGAGGGGCGGCTCCGGATCCGGTTCCGGACCGGTGCGATCTTCGACTACGACGGCGTTCCGCCCGTCGTGTACGACGAGCTGCTGGCGGCCCCGTCGAAGGGTGCGTACTTCGCGGAGTACATCCGGCCGGAGTTTCCCTATCGCCGCGTGCAGAGCGCCGGGGAGGGCGTTGCGGCGCCGGCACGGTGATCCCGGGCCGGCCGGTGAAGGTTTAACGCTCCGGCATCGATGTAGTACCGGCGCGGGGGTAGCCAAGCCCGGTCAACGGCGCCGGATTTAGGGTCCGGTCTCGCAGGAGTTCGAGGGTTCGAATCCCTTCCCCCGCATCTTTCATTCTCCTTTTTCGACAACAGTGCGGCCGGTATTGAAGAGGCACGATTCCAGGGCCATATTCCTCCTGGATTGGAGAAGTATCGGCCGATAATCGATACAAGAACAGGTAGAACCCCGCAGCACTATGCCGCGGGGCATGACACAACCACCGGTCTCCCCGGGTTCTCTCACCAGAGGTCCGGGCCGGACAGGGCCGCCCTCACGCCCCGGCCCGACCAGAACCCCAGCCGCCGCAGGATCCCCACGATGAGGAACCCCACGACGGAGCCGATACCGATCCCGCAGAGGGGATCCATGGTCACGCGAGCGCCGGCACCGCGTCGGCCCAGTTCTCGACGGTCGAGCGGATGGCGTCGTCCTCGTAGGACGAGAGCGTGACCCGCGTCCGCGAGAGCGAGAGCGTGAAGACCTCGCCGTTCGCGGCGTGGCAACGGAGCGCGGCCGAGAACGAGTCGTCGTCGGTCGCATGCGCCGCCGTCCCGCCCATGGACGTCGCGAGCGCGGCATTGCCGAGCACGGTCGCGACGTTCGCGGTGTAGGCCGCGACGGTCGGACACTTGACGGAGACCGTGCCGACGGTCTCGGCCTCGCCGTTCTCGTACACGACCCTCCCCGTGTACGCCTCGCCCGTCTTCTCGACGGCCGCGTGGTTCTCGGTGCCGACCTGGTAGGCCGTGCAGCCGAACGGGTTGTTCGTCAGCA
>JADGNL010000154.1 GCA_017883495.1 Methanomicrobiales archaeon
CGAGGCGGACCTGCGGGGAGAGGAGAGCCCGCTCACCGCGGTGGACCTCCTCCGCCCCGACGGCACGGCCGTCACGGTGCAGGGGCGAGGGGCCATGATCCCGTTCGGCGGGCGGCCCGCGGTCCAGGTCGTGCTCCGGGACGTCACCGAGGAGAAGCGAGCGGAAGCCGCTCTCCGCGAGAGCGAGGAGCGGCTCAGGATGGCGAAGGCCTGCGCCGGAATCGGGGTCTGGGAATGGCACCTGCCGGGTATGGGGGGGGTCGGCACCCGGGAACACGTCCGGCTCTACGACCCCGGGCCGAATGTGATCCAGTTTGACAACTGGCAGAGCACGGTGCACCCCGACGATCTTGAGAGGGTCGAGATCGAACGGGACAGGGCCATCGCTCGCGGCGAGCCGTTCGAGCTGGAGTTCCGATACGACACCGGTGAAGGGGGGCTGGTCAGGTGGATGCGGGTCCTCGGCGGCGGGGTCTTCGACGAAGCAGGTCGCCTTATCCAGGTTCTTGGCGTGAATATGGACATCACCGATCAGAAGCGAGCCGAGGAGGCGCTGCGCGAGCGGGAGCAGACCCTGCAGGGGATCTTCAGGGCCGCTCCCGTCGGCATCGGCATGGTCTCGCACCGGACGATCTCCCAGGCCAACGACCAGCTCTGCCGCATGACCGGCTACAGCCGCGATGAGCTGATCGGGCAGGACGCGCGTATCTTCTATCCCGACGACGAGGCATATGCGTTCGTAGGGCGGGAGAAGTACGCCCGCATCGCCGCGAACGGATTCGGGGCGGTGGAGACGCAGTGGCGGCGGCGGGACGGTACCATCCGGGACATTCTCCTCAGCTCGTCGCCTGTCGACCTCTCCCGGCCGAATGAGAACGTCATCTTCAACGCGCTCGACATCACGAAGCTCCGGGAGAGCGAACGGGCCCTGGCCTCGTACATGGACGACCTGCAGCGGTCGAACGAGGAGTTGCAGCGGTTCGCGTACATCGCAAGTCACGACCTGCAGGAGCCGCTCCGCAGCATCATCAGTTTCAGCCAGCTCCTCGAACGGCGCTACAAAGGGAAACTCGACACGGACGCGGACGAGTTCATCGCGTTCATCATCGAGGGCGGGAACCGGATGCAGCGGCTGATCGAGGACCTCCTCCAGCTCTCGCGGGTCGAGACGAAGGCGAATCCGCTCACTCCGACGGACGCCGGGGAGGTCGTGGCCGACGCGCTCCGTCTGATGGAGACCTCGATCCGGGAGGCAGGCGCGACCGTCGCCGTGGGCGACCTGCCGACGGTCAGGGCCGACGCGGCCCAGCTCGCGCAGGTCGTGACGAACCTGGTCGGCAACGCCCTGAAGTACCACCGGCCGGGCGTGCCGCCCGAGATCCGGATCTCGGCCGAACGAGCGGGGGAGTTCTGGCGCTTCTCCGTGGCGGACAACGGGATCGGGATCGAGGCCGAGTACTTCGACCGGATCTTCGTGATCTTCCAGCGGCTCCATACCCGCGACGAGTACGAGGGAACGGGGATCGGCCTCGCCGTCGCACGGAAGATCGTCGAGCGGCACGGCGGCCGGGTCTGGGTCGAGTCGACCCCGGGCGAGGGCTCGACCTTCTCCTTCACCCTTCAGGCCGCGTAGGCCGCCAGTCGTCGGGAACGGCGAGGCGGCACCGATCCCTGTCCGATGGAGGCGCGACGGGGCCCCGGAGGACCGGACGATGGAGCCCGACACTCCAATTTATACCCGTCCCGGTCGAATATTCGAGCAAGGAGACCAACCGTGAAGGCCCCCTTTGAAGCGGTCGCATCCGCGATCAACAACCGTCCACGGGCCGTGCTCATCGCGCTCGCAGCAGCCATCCTGATCGCGCTCGTCGGCACGAGCATGGTCTCGATGGCGACCGGCACCGATACCTACCTGGACAAGGACACGCCCAGGGGCATGCTGCTCGCCAAGTACTCGAGCACGTTCCAGTCCGACGCGATGCTGGTCCTGGTCGAGGCCGACGACGTCCTGAACCCGGCCGTCCTCGACTACATGGACCGGCTCCAGTCGGAGATCAAGACCGAGGCGCACGTCACCTCCGCGGCCTCCGTCGTGGACATGGTCCGGCAGGTGAACGGCGGCGCCCTCCCGACCTCGACGGCCGAGGTCGACGCGGCGCAGGCCCGGGTGCCGAAGGAGCTGCTCGCGCGGTACCTCCCGTCGCGGACCATGACCATCTCGGCCGTCACGCTCGACCCCGGTCTCTCGCAGGAGGCCCAGTTCTCGCTGCTCAACTCGGTCAAGGAGCGGATCCAGCTCTCGAACCCGCCGCCCGGCGTGACCGTGACCGTGACGGGCAACGCCGCGTTCAGCCAGGAGATGGGCACGGAGATGGGCGGCTCCATGGGCATGCTGATCGGGGCCGCGCTGCTGCTGATGGTGATCGCGGTCGGCCTCCTCTTCGGCCACGTCCGCCACCGGTTCCTCTCGGTCGCCATCGTCGCTGCCGGCCTGATCCTGACCTTCGGGATCGTCGGGTGGTCGGGGCTGCAGATCAACATGGCCACCATCGCCGCGTTCCCCGTCCTCATCGGGATCGGGATCGACTACGCCATCCAGTTCCACTCGCGCTTCGACGAGGAGGCCCGGCGGGTCTCGCTTCCCGAGGCCGTCCGCATGACCGTGACCCGCTCGGGCCCCTCGATCCTCTACGCGATGCTCGCCACCTCGATCGGCTTCATCGCCCTCTGGGTCTCGCCCCTGCCGATGATCCGCTCGTTCGGCCAGGTCTGCGTGATCGGCGTGATGGCCTGCTACCTCGTCGCCCTGGTCTCCGTGCCCGCCGTGGGCCTGATCACGAACTACCGGCCGAAGGCGATCGCCCACGGCACGAGCCGGAGCGGGAGCGAGAAGCCGACCGTGGAGGAGACGTACAACAGTCTGCTCGGACGGGTCGCCGCGAAGGTGTCGCGCCACCCGGTCACGGTCCTGGTCCTGGTCGGAATGGTCGCGCTGATCGGGTTCCAGCTCGACACTCAGATCCCGATCTCGACCGACGAGGATACTTTCGTTCCCAAGGACATGCCGGCCCTGATCAACCTGGAGAAGGTGAGCCGGGTCATGGGCTCGACCGCGTCGACGCCGATCTTCGTCCGGGGCGACCGCGTCCTCTCGCCCGAGGGGATCCGGTGGATGTCCGGGTTCCAGGACTACGAGCTCTCGCACAACTCCAACATGCTCGCCGCGAACTCGATCGCGACCGCGATCGTCCAGGCGAACGGCGGGGCCCTGCCGACGACGCAGAGCGAGCTCGACGCGGCCCTCGCGCAGATCCCCGAGGCGACGAAGCACCAGTACATGTCCGGGTCGACCGAGGCCGTGATCGCCTTCTCCACGGTCGAGCTCTCGAACACCAAGGGGGAGTCCATGATCGATCAGCTCCGGAAGGAGCTCGCCTGGATGGCGCCGCCGCCCGGGATCAGCGCGACCGTCACCGGCCAGGGCGAGATGTTCACGAACCTGATCCGGGAGATCGAGGACGGCAAGCTGACCATGACCCTGCTCGCCTTCGGGATGATCTTCGCCTTCCTCCTGGTCGTCCACCGCCGCGTCGGGAAGGCCGTCACCCCGCTCGTGCCGATCGCGTTCATCGTCGGCTGGAACGGACTGATCATGTTCGTGCTCGGGATCGACTACACGCCCCTCACCGCCGTCCTGGGGTCGATGTCGATCGGGGTCGCCTCCGAGTACACGATCGTGATGATGGAGCGCTGCTACGAGGAGTGGGACGAGGGCTACGGCCTCTACGAGGGGATCGTCCACTCGATCCGGCAGATCGGGACCGCGATCTCGGTCTCGGGGCTCTGCACGGTCTTCGGCTTCTCCGCCCTGATCATCTCGGCCTTCAATATCGTCTCGAACTTCGGGGTCGTGACCGTGATCGCGGTCGCGTTCTCGATCATCGGCGCGATCACGATCATGCCGGCCGTGCTCGCCCTGATCGGCGGGAGCGGCCGGCACGCGGCCGGCCGCACGGTCGAGCCGCCGAAGGCCTGAAGGCCGTCAGTCCGTCAGGGTCACGGTCACGCGCCGGGAGCGCGCGGCCCTGATGTCGAGCTCGAGCAGGACGACCTGCTGCCAGGTGCCGAGCAGGAGGCGCCCGTCCCTGAACGGGACCGAGAGGGACGGGCCGACGAGCGCGGCCCGGACGTGCGAGCGGCCGTTGCCGTCGCCCCAGGCCCGGTCGTGGGCATATGCGATCTCGCGCGGCGCGATGACGTTCAGGGCGCGGGCGAGGTCCTCGAGCACCCCCGGCTCGTACTCGATGGTGGTCACGGCGGCCGTCGAGCCGCCGACGAAGACGGTCGCAAGGCCCGACGTCATCCCGCTCTCGCGGACGGCGCCGGCCACCTCCGGCGTCAGGTCGACGATCTCTCCCTCGCCGTCGGTCGGAATCTGGATATCACGCTGAAACATCGGTGCTCCGTATCAGGTTTTCGATTCCATGAGATTCCCCTTTCCGGTCCCGATGCCGGATCCGAACGGACGTGTCGGGAAAGGCCCTCAGCCCGGAGATCGGCGGGAGTCCTGTTCGGCGGGCTCCCGCCGGCGAGGTTCCGGGTCTCCGGCGCCCGTTATTCGCGCGGGCCGACAGGTTGAGAAGGGCGATTCGGGGGTCCGTTCGACAGGAGGAGTCGAACAGACTATATATTTCAGTCCTCTCCTATATTGATCATCCCATGGTGACGCAATGACTGAGAAGGCGGCGATCATCGCGGAGCTCGGACAGGAATCCGTCCTCCTCCCCGAACTCGTCCAGCAGGCATTGGCGGCGAACGATCGGATCAAATACTACTTCACCCTGCTTCAGACGGCCCGGCAGCGGGCCGATCGTCCGGGTCAGGCCTTCACGTCCCTTCGGACCGAACGCGAGGCCGCAGGCATCGAGGACGCCGAGCTCGACCGGGTCGTCGGCGGGACGGTCCGGGAGAAGGAGGACCGGTACCGGCTCCCGCATCTCGACCGGATCCTGACCGGGATCAGGACCGGCACGGAGGAGATGATCCGTCCGTTTCTCGCGGGCGACATTCCCGGGGGAGAGGACTTCGAGGCGAGGAGGTCGCGCCTGGTCGAGCGACTCCCCGCTCGCCTCTCCGACGAACTCCGGGGGGCCACGATCGAGGAGATCACGGCAGGGGACCGTGCAGGCATCGACACTCTCCACCTCCTCGTGGTGGACCTGCACAGGGCACTCAACGGACTCCTCGCCACGCTTGCCACCGAGACGATCGAGGGAGCGAAGGTCTACAGGCTCGATGACAAGGACCGCGAACATGTCCGGGCGTTCATGGAAGGGCTGAACCGGACCGCCCCCCTCAAGTTCGGGCACCCGGGTCTCGGCACGACCGCGACCCAGACCGGTGAGAAGCTCGTGATCCAGAACGATATCGGTGAGACCGAGACGCACGTGCTCGTGATCACCGTGGTCGATCGAACGGTCACGATCACCTACACCGATGTCCATATGGCACGCCTCTCGTTCTTCCAATCCCTCTTCGATCGCTGGGGTCCAGAGTGGTCCGATACGCTCTCGCGCAGATTGGGCCGGAGGTCCACGAACGGGGTCTACCACCTATCGGTCGGAACCTTCACTGCCCCCGACCCTGCTCGGCTCCGGGAGTTCCTCGCTCATCTCGGGTCCCGGATAGTCTTCCTGATCGACTGGAACCGCGCGAGGAAGCAGCTCCGCACCTTCCTGCTGAACAAGGACGCGATCGCGGTGCTTCGTCGGGCGGCAGAGGACGAGATCGGGCACCGGGGCTTCCTCGAGCTCGGCGGAGAGCGGTCGATCTACGCCGCGCTCGATCTCGCGGCGAAGGTCCCCCTCCGGTACGGCGAGCCCCTCCACCAGATCCTCGGCCGGGAGAAGACGATGGAGTACCTCTCGTGGGTGCTTCGCACCTCGACCGAGGGCCTTCTCAAGGAGAGCCCCCGCCTGCTGATTCAGGACGAGATCCGGGCGGAGCTCCTCCGTTACTTCCGCTCTGCGCAGACGGAACTCCTCGAGGTCTGCATCGGGCATGCAACGCTCACTTTCGACGTGGCCAGCGCGCTCCAGACCTCGGTGATGGCGCTTCGCTCGGGCACGGCCGCGGACCGGGTGTCGCGCAACGCGCGCCGGGCGAAGCGCTGGGAGCGGGAAGCCGATCTGCACGTCTCTCAGGTCCGGTCGCTCTCCCGCCGCACGGAGGAGGTGGGGTTCTTCTTCGACCTGATCGTGGCCCAGGACGATGCGATCGACTACCTCGAAGAGGGGTGCTTCTTCTCGACCCTGATCATGGAGGAGGGGAGGTCCGAGGCGATACTCGGCGGCCTCGAGGAGCTGAGCGGGCTCGCGATCGACGCCGTACGCGAGTTCATCCGGGCGCTGACGGCCGCGCAGTATACCCGGGGCGGTTCGACGCGGGACGAGATGCAGGACTTCCTCGCGGCCTCGAACCGTGTGATCACGATCGAGCAGGAATGCGATGAGGCCTGGAGACGGGTGGAGCGGCTGGTCCTGACCGACTGCCCGGACTACCGCGCCATTCGGACCTACGCCGAGCTGACCAGGGCGATCGAGGGATCGACCAATGCCCTGATGAAGGCGGTGTATATTCTCCACGACAAAATCCTCGAGGAGGCGGGGCGATGAACCCGAAACTGGCGGTCTTCGGACCGAATCGCATGACGGGCGATGTCTCCCGCGAACTCTTCGGGAACAAGGCGGCGACCCTGATCGAGATGTCGGGACTCGGCGTACCCGTGCCGCCCGGATTCGCTCTCTCGGTCGAGGTCTCCGAGGAGTATTTCGCGAACGGCGAGCGGTTGCCCGACGACCTCCCCGGGCTCCTCAACGAGGGCATCGCCGGGCTCGAGAAGGCGACGGGCAGGATCTTCGGAAGCCCCCGCAGGCCCCTCCTCGTCTCGGTCCGGTCCGGTGCGGCGATCTCGATGCCGGGGATGATGGAGACCATACTGAACGTCGGCCTGAACCGGGACGCGGTGCAGGGCCTCCTCTACTATACCGGTAACCCGCGTTTCGCCTGGGATTGCTACCGCCGGCTCCTCGCGCAGTTCGGCGACGTCGTCTACGGCCACGAGCCGGCGCGGTACCGCGTGCTCCTCCGCGAGGCCATGGACCGCGAGGGGATTCCCGACGAGGCCGAGCTCGATACGACGAGCCTCCGGGATCTCGCAACCCAGTACGAACGTCTCCTGGCGGACGCGGGGACCCCCTTCCCTGCGAATGTCCCCGCACAGCTCCTGGCCTGCACCGAGGCCGTGCTCAAGTCGTGGCGGAGCCCCCGGGCCGAGGCCTTCCGGAGGCATCAACTCGCCGACGACGCTCGGGGGACGGCCGTCACGGTCCAGGCGATGGTCTTCGGCAACCTCGACGCGGCATCGGGCGCAGGGGTCGCGTTCACCCGGAACCCCTGGAACGGGGAGCCGGAGCTGACCCTCGACTTCCGGTTCGGCGCTCAGGGTGAAGAGGTTGTCTCAGGCGAGCAGACCGGGCTCGACCAGGTGAACTTCGCCCGCGTGCTCCCGGGGCAGTCCGCATCGCTCCAAGCGATCGGAGGCCTGCTCGAGCGACACTATCGGGATATGCAGGATATCGAGTTCACGATCCAGGCCGGCCAGCTCTTCATCCTCCAGAGCCGTGACGGCAAGCGAACGCCGCTCGCCACCCTGCGCATCGCCGTGGACCTGGTCACCGAAGGGGTGATCGATGTAATCGAGGGCGGACGACGGCTTGCCGACCTCGAGCTCGACGCGATCCGGGTCCGACGGGTCGCGACTGCCGCGGCGCCGATCGCGTACGGGACTCCGGCCTCGGGCGGGGTCGCCTCGGGCGCGATCGTATTCTCGGCCGAGCGGGCCGAGCAGGACGCACTCGAAAGGGCCGTGATCCTGGTCCGCCCCACGGCCTCGCCGGACGATATCGAGGGGATCCGGGCCGCGTCAGGGCTCCTTGTCGCGCGGGGCGGCCGGACCTCGCACGCGGCCGTGATCGCCCGCCAGCTCGGCAAGGTCTGCGTGGTCAACTGCCTCGCGCTGGTCATCGACACGGGGCGCCACCGGTGTGAGATCGGCGAGGTCGAATTCCTCGAGGGCGACGTGATCTCGCTCGATGGAGACAAGGGTGCGGTCTACCAGGGGACGGTCGAGGTGATGGAGGAACGGCCCGACGCCCTGATCGAGGCCGTGAAGACCTGGCGCGAAGGGAAAGGAGAGTAGCTCCCGTCAGGTCCGGATCTTGGCCCGGCGGAGCGCCGAGAAGCCCATCACCGCGATCAGGTAGAAGGCGAGCGCGATGAGGAGCACCTCCCCGTAGAGGACGAGCCAATTCAGCAGTGCCGACTCGAAGGCGAGCGTGGCGGCAAAGGTCGGGCCGAAGATGTTGAGCCCGGCGATGGTCGGGCTGCGCGTCATGACCAGCGAGACCACGGGGAGGGCCACGAGCGCGGCGAGCACGACCCCGATCCCCTCGCGCCAGGTCAGCACCTGCGCTTCGAGCATGATGAACGGCGTGATCACGGCGACGGCCGGGACGAGCAGGGGGAGCACGAAGCTCTCGGACCCGACGACCTCCGGGTGGGCCTGCGCGAACGCCGTGACGGCGAGCGCGCCCACGACCACCGGGAAGAGGACGAGCATGTGGAGCCCCTTCTCGGGCGGCATCCGGATGAACTGGAGCACGGCGAACGCGAGGAGTCCGCCGGCCACGGCCTCGCCGACGCCGAGCCCGGCGAGGAGCAGGAGCGCCCCGAAGATGAGCCCCGAGAAGAGCGACGACATCCGGTCCGAGACCTCGTCGATGAAGAGGGCGAAGGCGTAGCCCATCCCCGCCGTCAGCAGCCCGTACAGCAGGAGCGCCACGCCCGCGACGGGCCACGCGGCGGACCCCTCCAGCCCGAGCGAGGACGCGACGATGCGGCCGAGCCCCGTCAGCGGGCTCGGGACGAGGAGGAAGAGGATGGTGAACGAGACCACCGACGCGATGAACGCCGCCGTGGCCCGGGACATGTGGTCGAGGGCGTACGCGAAGGCGGGCATCGGCACCAGAACGGCGAGTCCGGCGATCAGGGCGAGGATGAGGATGCCCGGCCCCTCGTGCCCGACGGGCGGGACCACGTAGAGCAGGAGCGAGAGCGCGACGGCGAGCAGCACGGGCACGAGCCGGTACCAGCGCCCGACCGCGCTCCGCTCGAGGACCAGTTCGAGTACGGGGGCGACGAGGAGGGCCGGGGCGATCCAGACCCAGGAGGGGTCGGGCGCCAGTGACGAGAGGACGGAGAGCGCCGTAGATACAAGGATAATGGCAAAGGATATAAAATCATCCGCTTCCGATCGCCGCGGTGCCCGTCGCGCCGGAGGGAGAAAAGGGGAAGGGGTTACTCGACGGAGATGCCGTCGTCGAGGGAGCGCTGGGCGGGCTCGTCAGGCTCCTCCTCGGCGGTCTCGATCTCGCAGAGGCCGTTCGCCAGGCAGGCGAACCCGACCACGCGGTCCTCCTCCTCGAGCCGGATCATCCGGACGCCGCGGGTCGACCTTTTCTGTATCGAGATGTCGGCGGCCCGGATCCGGATCACGTTGCCGAGCGCGGTGATCAGCACCACCTCCTCGTCCTTCGAGACGGCGCGGGTCGCGACGACGGGGTTGCCGGGGCCGGCCAGGATGTTCCGGACGCCCATGGTGCCGCGCCCGTGCCCGCGGAACTCGTCGAAGTCGGTCCGCTTGCCCGCGCCCTGGGCCGTGATCGTCAGGAGGTGCTCCTTCTCCACGATCGTGGTCGTGACCAGCTCGTCGCCGTACTTCAGCTTGATCCCGCGCACGCCCTGGACGCCGCGGCCCATGTTCCGGACCTCGTCCTCGTGGAAACGGAGGGCCTGGCCCTTCGCCGTCGAAAGGATCAGCTCCTGCGTGCCGTCGGTCTGCTTGACGTCGACCAGGCTGTCTCCCTCGCGGAGCGTGATCGCGTTGATCCCCGACTGCCGCGGGCGCGAGAACTCGCTCGTCGCGATCTTGGCCACCTGCCCCTGCCGCGTCGAGAAGAACAGGTAGCGGTCCTCGCGGAAGTCGCGCATGGGGATCACGGCCGTGACGAGCTCGTCCCGCAGGTCGAGCAGGTTCACGATCGCCTTGCCCTTGCTCGTTCGCGAGGCCTCGGGGCTCTCGTAGACCTTGAGCCAGTAGAGCCGCCCGTCCGTGGTGAAGCAGAGCAGGTAGTCGTGCATGGAGGCGAGGAAGATATTGTCGACCTGGTCCTCCTCCTTGGTCGCCATCCCGATCACGCCGCGCCCGCCGCGGTGCTGGGCGCGGTACGTCTCGAGCGGGAGGCGCTTGATGTAGTTCTGCGCCGTGATCGAGATCAGCATGGGCACGTCCGGGATCAGGTCGATGATATTGAGATCGGACTCCTCCTCCGAGATCAGCGTCCGGCGCTCGTTGCCGAACTCCTTGCCGGCCGCGACGACCTCCTTCCGGATCTCCCGGAGCACGTTCGCCTCGCACGAGAGGATCAGCTCGAGCCGCTCGATCGTCTTCAGCAGCTCGAGCCGCTCGTCGCGGAGCTTGGTCTGCTCGAGGTGGGCGAGGCGGCGGAGCTGCATCGCGAGGATCGCTGCTGCCTGGAGCTCGGAGAGCCCGAACTTCTCGATGAGCGCTCTCCCGGCGACCTCGGCCGACTCGGAGGCGCGGATGGTCGCGATCACCTCGTCGATTCGGTCGAGCGCGACCAGGAGGCCGTCGATGATGTGGAGGCGGTCGCGGGCCTTCCGGAGCTCGAACCCGCAGCGGCGGCGCACGACCTCGACGCGGTGGCGGAGGAACTCGTCGATGAGCCCCCTGACCCCGAGCGTCTTCGGCTGGCCCTCCGAGATCGCGAGGTTGATCACGCCGAACGTGGACTCGAGCGAGGTGTGCTTGTAGAGCTGGTTCAGGATGATCCGGGGAATGACGCCCTTCCTGAGCTCGATCACGACCCGCATGCCGTCCTTGTCGGACTCGTCGCGCAGGTCGCTGATCCCCTCGATCCGCTTCTCCTTGACGAGCTCGGCGATGTGCTCGACGAGCCGGGCCTTGTTGACCTGGAACGGGAGCTCGCTGATGATGATCTTCGGGACCTTCGTCTCCACGTCCTCGATCTCGGCCACGCCCCTGACCGTGAGCTTGCCGTGGCCGGTCTCGTACGCGGACCGGATCCCGGCGCGGCCCATGATGATCCCGCCCGTCGGGAAGTCCGGGCCCGGGAGGACCTTCAGCAGGTCGTCGACCGTGCAGTGCGGCCGGTCGATCACGAGCTTGACGGCCTCCGCGACCTCCTTGAGGTTGTGGGGCGGCATGTTCGTGGCCATCCCCACCGCGATCCCGGACGAGCCGTTCACGAGCAGGTTCGGGACGCGGCACGGGAGGACCGTCGGCTCGCTGGTCGAGGTGTCGAAGTTCGGGATGAAGTCGACGGTCTCCTTCTCGAGGTCCGTGAGCAGGGCCTCGGCGTACTTGGTGAGGCGGGCCTCGGTGTACCGCATCGCGGCGGGGGAGTCCCCGTCGACGGAGCCGAAGTTCCCCTGCCCGTCCACGAGGGGCGAGCGGTACGAGAACGGCTGGGCCATTTTGACCAGCGTATCGTAGATCGAGGTGTCGCCGTGGGGGTGGTACTTACCCATTGTCGCCGCGACGGCGCGGGCCGACTTCCTGTAGGCTTTGTCCGAGGTGTTGCCCTCCTCCCACATCGCGTAGAGCGTCCGGCGGTGGACGGGCTTGAGCCCGTCCCGGACGTCGGGGATGGCCCGGCCGATGATGACCGACATCGCGTAGTCGATGTACGAGGTCTTCATCTCCTCCTCGATGTTGATCTGGATGACCCGCCGCGGGTCCACGGGCTCGATCGGAGCCTGCTTAGATGTCAAGGTTGCTCACCTCCTTCGCATGGCGGGTGATGAAGTCCTTTCGCGCGGCCACGTCGTCGCCCATCAGCTTCTCGAAGATCTCGTTCGCGAACATCGCGTCCTCGATCCGGATCTGCTTGAGCACGCGGGTCTTGGGGTCCATGGTGGTGGACCAGAGCTGGCCCGCGTTCATCTCGCCGAGGCCCTTGTACCGCTGGATCACGGTGTTCTTCTCGCCGAGCTCCTTGATCGCGGCCTTCAGCTCCTCGTCGCGGTAGACCCACCTCTCCTGCTTGCCCTTGGCCACGCGATAGAGCGGCGGCTGGGCGATGTACACGTAGCCGTTCTCGATCAGGCCGGCCATGTGCCGGTAGAAGAACGTCAGGAGCAGGGTCCGTATGTGGGCCCCGTCCACGTCGGCATCGGTCATCAGGATGATGCGGTGGTACCGGGCGCGCTCGGGGTCGAGCTGCTCGCCGATCCCCGAACCGATGGCGGCCATCAGGGTCTGGATCTCGGCGTTCTTGATCATCTTGTGCTGCGTCGCCTTCTCCACGTTCAGGATCTTGCCGCGGAGCGGCAGGATCGCCTGGAACTTCCGGTCGCGCCCCTGCTTGGCCGAGCCGCCGGCCGAGTCGCCCTCCACGATGTAGATCTCGGACTTGGCCGGGTCGCGCTCCTGGCAGTCGGCGAGCTTGCCGGGCAGGTGCGAGGACTCGAGCATGGTCTTGCGCCGGGTCAGGTCGCGGGCGTTCTTGGCGGCCTCGCGGGCCTTGGCCGCGAGCAGCCCCTTCTCCACGATCGCCCTGAGCGACGCCGGGTTCTCCTCGAAGTACTCGGAGAGCGAGGCGTAAACAAGCGAGTCCACGATCCCGCGGACGCTCGAGTTGCCCAGGCGCATCTTGGTCTGGCCCTCGAACTGGGGGTTCGCGAGCTTGATCGAGATGACCGCGGTCAGACCCTCGCGCACGTCCTCGCCGCGGAGGGTCAGGTCCTTGTTCTTGAAGAGGTTGTTCCGTTTCGCCGAGGCGTTGATCGCCCGGGTGATGGCCGAGCGGAAGCCCTCGAGGTGGGTGCCGCCCTCGCGGGTGTTCACGCTGTTGACGTAGGTATACAGAGTCTCGGCGTAGGACTGCGTGTACTGCAGGGCCACCTCGACCTCGGTCCGGTTCTCGGGGTCGGTCCGCTGCAACCAGAGCACGTCGGGGTGGATCGGCTCCTTCCCCTCGTTGAGGTAGACGACGAACTCGCGGAGGCCGCCGTCGAACCGGAAGACCTCGGGCTCGCCCTCGGTGCGGCGGTCCTCGATCCGGATCTGGAGGCCCGCGTTCAGGAACGCGAGCTCGCGGAGGCGGTGGGCCAGGACGTCGTAGTCGAAGACGACCGTCTCGAAGATCGTCGGGTCGGGCATGAACGAGATCACGGTCCCGGACAGCTCCTTTCCGTGGGCCTCGATGAAGGCCTCGCGCGAGGCGAGCCCCTTCCGCGTCCGCTCGCCGTACCGGACGGCGAAGCGGTCCTGCATCTCCTCCTTCGTCTCCTCGCGGACGACGAGCTCGGCCGCCTTGCCCCGGACGAAGTGCATCTCGTACACCTTCCCATCGCGGTAGACCGTGGCGTGGAGCCAGCTCGAGAGCGCGTTCACGACCGAGACGCCGACGCCGTGGAGCCCGCCCGAGACCTGGTAGGACTGCTTGTCGAACTTGCCGCCGGCGTGGAGGACGGTCAGGACCGTCTCGATCGCGGACTTGCCGGTCTTCTTGACGCGGTCGACGGGGATGCCCCGGCCGTTGTCCTCGACCGTGCAGGAGCCGTCCTCGTTGATGGCTACCCAGATGTGGTCGGCAAAGCCGCCGAGGGCCTCGTCCACCGAGTTGTCCACGACCTCGTACACGAGGTGGTGCAGCCCGCGGGTGTCGGTCGAGCCGATATACATGGCCGGCCGCTCCCGCACCGGCTGAAGGCCCTCGAGTACGGTAATATGCGATGCGTCGTAGGTTTCTAACATCCAATGGACCTCTGATAAATGCTCGAGAACAGAAGATCTCTTCGCTACTGTATATTGTTCTTCAGGCTACTTATAGGTGGGTGTCACCGCAAAGACCAGGGGATTCCCAGGGGCCGATCGGGAAAAAAGGGGATGAATCAGGGTCTTTCAAACGGTGTCAGTCGAACGAGCCGGTCGAGGGGTCCTCGATGCCGAGCGCACGGTCGACGGCCACGCAGAGGCGGGCGAAGAGCCGCTTGATCTCGGGGTACTCCTCCCGATCGACCGTGCCCGCCTGGTGCCAGAGGATCCGCTTCCGGAGCATGGTCGTCAGCTCCTCGACCTCGGTCCCCCGGAACTGCGACGGCAGCACCATCTCGTCAAGGTGATCGGCGAGGCCGTAGAAGGCCTGGTCGGGAGGCAGGCTGAGGTGACGCCCGATCAGCATCAGGTTTGTGACATATCCGCGTCCGAACTTCGACGCCATGCCATACAGTAGCCGCACGAACGGATAAGCGCTGTCCCGCTCTCGCGCGCGTCGCAGAACCGGACGCTTCCGCCCCCCGATCCTCGCGGCCGTTTCCTGTAGAACCACCGACCCGGCTCGCTTCCGCTTCGCTGCTCGCCGGCAACGGGGAGGGGGCGGCGCGAGCGCCATCCCCACGGAAC
>JADGNL010000155.1 GCA_017883495.1 Methanomicrobiales archaeon
ACACTTAACCCGTTCCCTCATCACGTCCGAATGCGAACCTGATCCCGATGGCAGCGACCGCACGGCGGCGGACGGCACCTGGTGCCGCGCTCCTCCTGATCGGAGCGAGCCTCCTGGTCGGCCTTGTGCTCCTCGCGCTCGTCACGCTCGCCATCCGTGCGGCAGAGAGCCCTGATGCGCTGGCCGCTGCGGCCGTCGACCCGGACGTATGGGGTGCGATCGGGATCACCTTTGCCGGAGCCGGCCTTGCCGTCGCGTTCCTGGCCCTTCTCGGGACGCCGCTCGCCTATCTGATGGCCCGAACACGGAGCCGGGCGCTTCCTCTCGTCGAGGCGCTGGTCGACCTCCCGCTCGTGCTGCCGCACACGATCGCGGGGCTCCTCGTCTACCTCGTCTTCATGCGGAACGGGCCGCTCGGGTGGCCGCTCGGCGTGGTCGGCCTCTCGTTCGAGGACGCGTTCCCCGGGATCGTGGCGGCCATGCTCTTCGTCGGTATCCCGTATTACGTGAACGCAGCCCGCGACGGTTTCGCCAAGGTCCCGGTCGAGCTCGAGGAGGTCGCCCGGACCCTCGGCGCGGGCCGGGGCGCCGCCTTTACCCGGGTGGCCCTCCCTCTCGCGGCCCGCGAGTGCCTCTCGGGTGCCGTAACCGCATGGGGTCGGGCCGTCGGCGAGTTCGCGGCCGTGATCATGATCGCATACTACCCGCTCGTGATCTCGACGTTGATCTATACGCGTTTCACCCAGTACGGACTCACGGAGACGGTCGCGGTCGCGGTCGTCCTCCTCGCAGTCTGCGGCTCGGTCCTCGTCGTGCTCCGCCGTGGCGCCGCCCGGCTCTGGAGGCCCGATGCTCCGGTGTGAGGGATGCCGGGTCCGGGCCGGGGCGTTCGTCCTCGAGCTCGACCGGCTCCACGTCCCCACCGGTCAGCACTGCCTGATCGTCGGGCCGTCGGGGGCCGGGAAGTCCCTCCTGCTCAGGACGATCGCCGGCCTCGTACGGCCCGAGACGGGCACGGTCCTCCTCCGCGGCGAGGACGCCCGGGACCTCCCTCCCGAGGCGCGGCGAATCGGGCTCGTCTTCCAGCACTACAGTCTCTTTCCGCATCTCTCGGGACTGGAGAACGTCGCGTTCGGCCTGCGGATGCGCGGCATCGGCCGGCGCCATGCCCGTGCGGAGGCGACGGCCGTGCTCGAACGGCTCGGATGCGCCCACCTCGCGGATCGCCGGCCGTCCACGCTCTCGGGCGGTGAAAAGCAGCGTGTCGCGATCGCCCGCGCCATCGCGACGGGCGCGGACCTGCTCCTCCTCGACGAGCCGTTCGCGGCCCTCGACCCCACCACGCGGGCCGCCTGCCGGCTCGAGCTTGGGGAGCTCCGGCGCACGCTCGGCCTGACCGTGATCGAGGTGACTCACGCGCTCGAGGAAGCGGGATCCCATGCCGATCGAATCGTGGTGCTCGACAGCGGCCGGATCGTGGCCGACGGGCCGTATGGAACGCTCGCGAAGCAGCCGCCGGACCTTCGCGCCGCGCAGGCGCTCGGGCTCGAAAACCTCCTCCCTCCCGGCCTCGATGGTAGCGGCACCGGGGCGTGGTCCTTCGTGCCTCCGGGTACGGTGACCATCGGTCCTCAGGGGCTCGTCACGCCGCCCGGCACCATCACGCTCGACGGGACTGTCGAGGCGATCGAGGACCTCGGCCCTCTCTGTCGCGTCCGGCTTCTCGTCGACCGGCCGGGAGATCCGATTCGATTCACAGGATTCGCAGCGCCCGGAGGCGGCGCCATTCCATCGGGGTTCCGGGCAACGGCGCGGTTTCCCGCCGACGCGATCCGTCCACTCCCGGACTGAGCGAATGCGACGGTCGGTCCGCGATCACGGGCCCGGTTCCGCGAACCGGCTGTCCGCCTGAACCTTCCGGACGTCCCGGGCGAAGTCGTTGAACCAGCCGCACCGCTCATCTGGAAAGGCGTCGATCGCGGAGATATAGGGCTTGATGTCCAGCAGGGGCGTGCCGTCCAGGACGTCGACGTCCTCGATCACGAGTCGGCATCCCTCGACGCCGACGAGCCGGACGACCGAGAGGCCGATCGGATTCGGCCGACGGGGAGCACGGGTCGCGAAGACCCCGTGCTCGCGGTCGTCGAGGAAGGGGACAACCCGAAGAGAGCAGCCTTCGGAACGGTGGAAGAGGTAGATCAGGATGATCCGGGAGAACCCCTCAAGGTCGGCGAGGCCGTCGCGGAACTCGGGGAGGATCTCGACCAGGCCGCGCACCCCGGCGGCCCCGGCCGGTTGGATCGGCATGCCGGCCGGGTCGGTGAACGGCGAGCGAATGCAGCCGATCGGCCGAACGAGGACGCCGTCCCCACCATCATCACCATTCATACGCCGTCACCCTCACGAATACGATGTACTCGCCTCAAAGGTTAAACCAGTTCCGAGAACCTGGGCCGTTTCGGTCTCCACCGGGCGAGGGCCAGGAGGACGGCCCAGCCCACCACGAACCCGACGGTCAGGGAAGTGACGAGCGAGACGAGGGCTACCACCACGGTCGGGATCGGCGCGTCGGTCCGGAGGCCCGCTCGGGCCATC
>JADGNL010000156.1 GCA_017883495.1 Methanomicrobiales archaeon
CCCCCGATCCCGAGAGCCTGGTGGGCGTTCGCGAAAACGATCGCGTTCGACTTGGTGTAAGCCGCGACCTTCAGGCCGAAGCGGAGTGCGGCCTCCTCGTCCGGCGTCGGAGCGCGCCTGGTGACCACGCGCCACTCCTCCGCATAGGCCTGCGTCCGCTGGACGAGGAGGCCGCCGTCGATCGAGCGGACCTCGTCGCCACCTGCCGGCGGATCCGTCCGGACTGCGCGCAGATTCGGCTTCGCGGCGAGAATGGCGAGCGCTTCGTCCGAGAAGTCCGGGGCTGCAAGCACCTCCACGAAGGTCGAGGCGACCTCGGACGCGACCGCGCCGTCGACCGGGCGATTCAGCGCGACCACCCCGCCATAGGCCGAGACCGGGTCGATCTCGCGCGCCGTGACATACGCCTCGACCGGTGTTGCGCCGACCGCCGCGCCGCACGGGTTGTTGTGCTTGACCACGACGGCCGCGCAGTCGTCGAACTCCCGGACGAGACGGACGGCCGCGTCCAGGTCGAGGTAGTTGTTGTAGCTCATCTCGCGGCCCTGCAGGGGGACGGCGCCCGCGATCCCGGCGTCGCCGTAGACCGCGGCCTGCTGATGAGGGTTCTCGCCGTAGCGGAGGGAACGGCCGTTCGGCCACTGCCGGGTATACACGGTGGGAAAGCCGCCGTCGAGCGTGTGGAGGTAGTTGCTGATGGCCGCGTCGTACGCGGCCGTTCGGGCGAAGGCGGTCCGCGCGAGGGACAGGCGCTCGTCGTCCGTGAAGTCGCCGCGCCCGATGGCCGCGAAGACCAGCGGATACTGAGACGGATCGACCACGACCGCGACGTCGTGGAAGTTCTTGGCGGCGGCACGGATCATGGCGGGGCCGCCGATGTCGATGAACTCGACCAGCTCGGCAAGCGGCAGGTCGCGTTCGCGCATCGCCTCGAACGGGTAGAGGTTTACGACGAGAAGGTCGATCGGCTCTATCCCGTGCCCGGCCATGACTGCGTCGTCGATCCCCCGTCGGCCCAGAAGCCCGCCGTGGACGCGGGGGTGGAGGGTCTTGACCCGGCCGCCCATCATCTCGGGCGAGCCCGTATAGGCCGAGACCTCGGTGAAGGGAATGCCCGCGGCTGCGAGCGCGGTCCCGGTACCGCCGGAGGAGAGGAGACGGTACCCGTGCCCGACAAGCGCTCGTGCCAGCTCCACGAGCCCCGTCTTGTCCCAGACCGAGAGAAGCGCAGAGGACATGGTGCAGCTGTTTGGGCCTCGTCGGTATTAGGATGATCGACCCGCTCATGCATAACCGGGCCCGAATTAGAAAAAAACGGCAATTCCGGCCCCCGATCCGTTATCAGGGGGCGTACCGTGGCAATCGAGGGATCACCTTAAGTAACGATTATATAGAACTACAATACAACATAATTCCGGACCACGTATGACGACCGACGAGGAGGCAGCCGAACAGAGCCCGGTCGAGCCGGATTCGGGAGAGTCGCTGCTCGACGAGGTCACCGCGCTCCGGTCGGCCCAGGCGGAGCTGAACGAGCGATTTCTGCGGCTCGCCGCCGACTTCGAGAACTACAAGAAGCGGGCGGTAAAGGATCAGGCAGGTCGTGTCGAGGCCGCCGTCGAGCAGGTCATCTGCGAAGTGCTCGAGGTCTACGACAACCTCGAGCGGGCAGAGCGGGCCGACGATGATGCGCTTCGCACGGGACTCGCCCAGATCCGGAAGCTCTTCGGGGCCGTCCTCGAGCGGCGGGGCGTGACGCCGATCGCCTGCCTGAACGAGCAGTTCAACCCGGCTCTCCACGAGGCGGTCGCGGTCGTTCCGTCCGAGACGGCGGAGGGGACCGTGATCGACGAGGTGGCCAGGGGCTACTGCATGAACGGCCGGGTCATCCGGTATGCGAAGGTCGCAGTCTCACAAAACAAGGAGTAACAACAATGGCAACGGAAAAAGTGATCGGTATCGACCTCGGAACCACGAACTCGTGCATGGCGATCATGGAGGCCGGCCAGCCCGTCGTGATCCCGAATGCAGAGGGAGCGCGCACGACCCCGTCAGTGGTCGCGTTCACCAAGGAGGGCGAGCGGCTCGTGGGTTCGCTCGCGAAGCGGCAGGCCGTCACGAATACGCAGCGGACGGTTGCATCGATCAAGCGGCGCATGGGAACCTCGGAGAAGGTCCGGATCGACGACAAGTCGTATACGCCGCAGGAGATCTCCGCGATGATCCTGCAGAAGCTCAAGCGGGACGCGGAGGCCTACCTCGGCGAGACGATCTCGAAGGCCGTGATCACGGTCCCGGCGTACTTCAACGACGCCCAGCGACAGGCGACCAAGGACGCGGGCACGATCGCGGGGCTCGACGTGCTCCGGATCATCAACGAGCCGACCGCGTCCGCGCTCGCCTACGGGATCGACAAGGAGCACGACTCCACGATCCTGGTCTACGACCTCGGCGGCGGCAC
The DNA here is from genome assembly GCA_017883495.1 of Methanomicrobiales archaeon. Lineage (GTDB taxonomy): Archaea > Halobacteriota > Methanomicrobia > Methanomicrobiales > Methanospirillaceae > UBA288. The sequence goes on from JADGNL010000156.1 coordinate 2,462, forward strand.
CTTCGATGTCTCGATCCTCACCCTCGGCGACGGCGTCTTCGAGGTCAAGGCGACAGCGGGCAACAACCGCCTCGGTGGCGACGACTTCGATCAGAAGATCGTCGAATACCTGGTCGACGAGTTCAGGAAGTCCTCGGGGATCGATCTGAAGAACGATCTGATCGCGATGCAGCGCCTCCGCGACGCGGCCGAGAACGCGAAGATCGAGCTCTCGACGGTCCAGAAGACGACCGTCAACCTGCCCTACATCACGACCGACGCCTCGGGGCCGAAGTTCCTCGACATCGACCTCTCGCGCGCGAAGCTCGAGCAGCTCGTCGGCGGGCTCGTCGAGTCCACGGTCGGCCCGGTCAAGCAGGCGCTCGCGGACGCGAAGCTCTCGCCCGGCCAGATCGACCACGTCCTCCTCGTCGGCGGCCAGACGCGGACGCCGCTCGTCCAGGAGACGGTGAAGCGGATCATGGGCAAGGACCCCGACAAGAGCGTCAATCCCGACGAGGTCGTGGCCCTCGGCGCCGCGATCCAGGCGGCCGTGCTGACCGGCGAGACGAAGGACATCGTCCTCCTCGACGTCACCCCGCTCACGCTCGGGATCGAGACCCTCGGCGGGATCGCGACCAAGCTGATCGAGCGGAACACGACCATCCCGACACGGAAGTCGCAGATCTTTTCGACCGCGGCCGACGGGCAGACTGCAGTCGATATCCACGTGGTCCAGGGCGAGCGTGCGCTGGCCAAGGACAACTTCACGCTCGGCAAGTTCCAGCTGACCGGCATCCCGCCCGCGCCGCGGGGCATCCCGCAGATCGAGGTCACCTTCGACATCGACTCGAACGGGATCATCCACGTCTCGGCAAAGGACCTCGGCACGGGCAACGAGCAGGCCATCTCGATCAAGGGCTCGAAGCGGCTGAACGAGAACGAGATCAAGAAGATGGTCGACGACGCCAAGGCCTTCGAGTCCGAGGACACGAAGAAGAAGGAGGAGATCGAGGTCCGGAATCAGGCGGACACCGCGGTCTTCTCGGCCGAGCGGATGCTCAAGGAGAACGGCGACAAACTCGAGGCCGAAGATCGGGCGAAGGTCGAGGAGGCTGTGGGACGCCTCCGAAAGGCGCTCGGGGACGACGACCTCGAGGGGATGAAGCGCGAGATGGAGTCCCTCTCCGAGGCGCTCTACGCCGCGACGACCAAGCTCTACCAGAAGGTCCAGGCCGAGGCGGCCGCGTCCCAGCAGCCGGGAGAGGCCGGCGCCGGGACGAAGGACGAGACCGTCGTCGACGCGGACTTCAACGTCAAGGAGTAGGGGCGCATAGCGGATGGCCGCCCGAGATTACTACGAACGCCTGGGGATCCCCCGGACAGCGGACGAGAAGGAGATCAGGAAGGCGTACAGAAACCTCGCGCGGCAGTACCATCCCGACGTCTGCAAGGAGCCCGGCGCCGAGGAGCGATTCAAGGAGATCAACGAGGCCTACGCCACACTCTCCGATGCCGAGAAGCGGGCCCAGTACGACCGGATGGGCCACGAGACGTTCACGAACGCCTCGAAGGGCAGCTACGCCGGCGGCGGGTTCGAGGGCGGGTTCTCCTCGGACTTCTCCGGCTTCGGCGATATCTTCGACGCGTTCTTCGGCGGCGCGCGGGGGGGGCAGGCCTCCCGAGGGCCGCAGCGCGGCGCAGACCTGCTCATGCGGGTCCAGGTTCCGCTCGAGGAGGCCGTTGCCGGGGTCCAACGGGAAGTCGAGGTCTGGCACACCGAACCCTGTACGAACTGCGACGGCACGGGGAGCGAGACGAAGACCATCGCCACCTGCCCCCAGTGCGGCGGGACGGGCCAGGTGCGGCAGGCGAGCCAGACCATCTTCGGCCAGTTCGTCCGGATGTCGCCCTGCCCCCGGTGCGGGGGTCGGGGCCGGATCCCGGAGAAGCCGTGCCGGACCTGCGGCGGTGCCGGCACCCAGCGGGTGCGGCGGACGGTCACGGTCCGGATTCCCGCGGGGATCGAGCACGGGATGCGCCTCAGGGTCGAGGGCTACGGCGAGGCGGGCGACTACGGCGCCCCGAACGGCGACCTTTACATCGAGGTCCACGTCCTCCCCCACGAGCGGTTCGCCCGGCTCGGCGACAACCTCGAGACCGTGGTCGATGTCTCGCCGGCGCAGGCCGTGCTCGGCTCGACGATCGAGGTCAAGACGATCGACGGGCGCACGGTCGAGCTCAAGGTGCCGTCCGGAATACAGCACAACACGGCGCTCCGGGTCCCGGGCGAGGGCGTCAAACGCCGGGGGCGGCCCGGGGACATGCTCGTCCGGGTCCGGATCGCAGTCCCCCGGCGCCTCTCGGACGAGGAAAGAGAGCACTACGCCCGGATCCTCGAGCTCGAGGGGAAAGCCGGGTCCCATGCCGAGAAGAAGGGCGGGGGAATCCTCTCGGACCTCTTCGGCGGCAAGAAGAAAGACCACTGAGGGCGCCGCCCTCCGCTTCACGTTTTTCGAACGGTGCCGTCTTCAGGCCTTCATGACCGAGCCCGGCGCCTCCGTCACGCACGCGATCGCATCCGCGATCGCGGGCAGGAGCTCGGCCGGGATCCCCATTACCATCTCCTGCGGCTCGATCCCCGAGAACTTCCGCGAGCCGTCGCACCCGAGCGAGAAGTTGGGCCGACCCGAGAGGAAGGCCTGGGCCGTCGCGTCCGCACAGACCGACTGGATCCCCGCGAAGTTCGCCTCGAGCCGTCCGCCCTGGTCGTGGAGCGCGGCCTGGGCGAGCTTGAGCATCGCGAGGGGCGTGGTCACGATCAGTACGATCTCGGGCTCGAATGGGGTCGCCTCGAGCGGCGCGTACATCGTCGCATAGGTCTCGCCCGGAGCGA
>JADGNL010000157.1 GCA_017883495.1 Methanomicrobiales archaeon
CATCCAGATGCTGCCGGGCAGCCTCATGGAGTCGCACCAGGCGATGCTCTGCGACGACGTGATCCGGAACACGCTCGGCGACCATGTGGTCTCGGGGCTCGACGCCCTGACCACGGCCGAGTGGGACTCGTTCCGGATGTGCGTCCACCCCTGGGAGCTCGACCGCTACCTCGCGATCTACTGATCGCCCTCTCTCTCTTTTTCCGGCCCGAGGAGACGCTCCGCGGCGAGCGTGATGAGCGTCACGAAGACGACGATCAGGACCAGGCCGATCGTGAACCAGGCCGGATACCGCCACATCCCTTCGAGGTGGAGGACGGGGCCGGTGATGTACTCGGTCAGGATGAACGCGGCGATCGCGGCGGCGCCGATGATCAGGGTCTGGCGGCGCCCGGAGCGGACGGCAGGGTCGGTGGGCATGGCAGAGAGCTCGGCCCGCTCTCGTAAAAAAGGTGCGCGATTATACTGCGAGGAACCCGTCCGGCGCGAGGCAGGCCGCGAGGGTCACCTCGTTGATCTCCCGGTGGTCGGTCCACGTCGGGCTCGCGCGGTGCCCTGCGTCGAGCCAGAAGCCCTCGATCGCGTCCGCGAGCGGGGCCGAGGACTCGAGCCCGCGGACCTCGCCGAGCAGGGCCTCGGGGTTGTCGTAGGCGGCCGGGGCGGCCTCGATCGCGGCCCGGAGCCGGGGAGCGCCGCGGAGCCCGAGGGCGAGGCCGAGCTCGCGAAACGCGAGCCTGTACTCGGCCGGGTGCCGGAGCGTGCCCGTCCGCCCGAAGGCCGCGACGCCGGACCGGGCCGCGGCGAGCACGGGCCCGAGGAGGCCGACCCCCGCGGGCTTTCCCAGCGAGGCGAGCTCCGCGATCCGCACTCCGTCGAAGAGCAGCCCGCCCGTGCCGAGCGGGTCGTCGGTGGCGAGCGTGGTGCTGCCGAGGAGGGCGGCGAGGTCGCTCATCTCCCGCGAGAGGTCCGCGCCCGAGGCCGCCTGGACCTCGGCGCAGGTGACGAACCCGTCGAGGGGGTCGTGCTGGCCCATCGAGGGCACGAGCGGGCGCGAGAGGTCGATCGACATCTTCCAGTACATCCGCCGCGGCTGCGGGACGAAGGCCGGGTGGACGGCCTTCACGAGCCCGGCGGCCCAGGACGCGTACACGGGATCGCCGGTCGCGCGCGAGGCGCGGCAGAGCGCGTGGGCCCATTTCGTCAGGTAGTGGTAGTACTGGCCGTCCCGGTCCCACTCGAGCCGGTCGTCGTAGGGCTCGCCGGGCCGTCGCTCGGGAAGCGGCTTGCCGATCCGGAGACCGCCGGCCGTCGGGCGGACCGCGCCCTCGCTCTCGGGGAGGCCGGAGATCCGCCCCGTCCTTCCGTCGTCGCCGCGGTGGCGGCCGAGGACGGTGTGGACCTGCTCCACGAGCGCGAGCGCGCGGGCGCTGCAGGCGGACTCGCCCGTCGTCCCGGCGAGCCCGAGGTACGTGCAGACCGCGAACGCATCCGTCCAGAGGTACCGCGCCGGCGCGGCGCCCGCCGGCGCGAGGCCGGTTCTCCGTGCATAGCCGGAGAGGATCTCCTTCGCCCGGTCGGCGGCCGTTGCCCTGTTCATCGATCCCGGCCTCTGGCTGCCGGGAGACTTAAATCATCCGGCCGGAACGCTTAACGCGTCGCCCCGCAAGTCCGGTGCATGCGCTGCATGATCGTGTACACCTCCGTACACCACAACAACACCGAGAAGATCGCCCGGGCGATGGCCGGCCCGCTCGGCGCGGAGGTCGTGCGAGCCGCCGAGGCCGAGCCCGAGGCGGTCGCGTCGGCCGACCTCGTGGGTTTCGGCTCCGGGATCTACTTCAGCAACCACCACAAAACCCTGCTCGCGTTCGCCGAGAGCCTCCCGGTGCGACAGGGAGGAAAGGCATTCGTCTTCTCCACGAGCGGGCGCGGCGGCACCGGCTTCCACCGGAAGCTCAACGGCATCCTCGCGGAGAAGGGCTACGCGATCGTCGGGGAGTTCGCGTGCAAGGGCTGGGACACGTACTCGGTCTTCAAGCTGATCGGCGGGCTCAACAAGGGCCGGCCGGACGGGGACGACCTCGAGCGGGCGGCGGCCTTTGCCGGCGGCCTCGCCGGGTCCTAGAACGGGCCGTCCTGCTCGAACGACCGGCCGAGGCGGAGCGCGAGCTCGGCCCGGCAGAGCTCGGCCCCGAGGTACGCGGCGTGGTCCAGCCGCGAGACCCGGCCCCCGGCGAGGAGCGCCGCGAGGACGTCCTGCCACCGGCATCCCCTGACCGCGACCCCATTGTGCACCGCGACGATCCGGCCGTTTTCGAGCCCGATCCGGAGGTTGCCGCAGGGGTCGTACTCGACCTCGTCCGGCGCCGGGCCGGCCTCGACGGCACTCTCGTACGCGAGCGGGGGCTCGCGCCGCCGCCGCTTCTCCTTCAGGACGAGCAGGTCGATCCCGAGGTCCTTCGGGTACGGCCGGCACCGGGTCAGGACCATCATCTCGGTCGCGCGGCGCATCTCGCGGATCGCGCCCCGGGTCTTGTCCGAGTGCTCGGCCGTGAAGACGATCGCCGCCCCGACCTCCTGGGCCATGCCCGCGAGCAGGGCCTGCGCCCCGATCGAGTCCGCGTCCAGGAGCTCGACCACGTTGCCCGCGCCGAAGAAGAGGGGCACGTCATAGTCGCGGAACTCGCAGAGGGACCGGACCAGCCCCGAGCCGACCGGCTGGAGGAGCGGGTCGCCGATCAGGGCCCGGCACCCGGCCGCGCGGGCGGCGTCGAGGTTCTCCGCGAGGGTCGCGTATCGCGGCACCACCACGGCCGCGGCCCCGGACTCGGCCACGGCCCGGCCGATCTGGGGAATGTTCTCCTCCTGGAGCGAGAGGACCAGGTCCGCGCGGAAGAGGGCGGCCGCGATCAGGGCCGGGTCCTGCGTGTCGACCGCGAGCGGGCCGTCGATCCCGTCGAGCGCGCCGAAGCACCGGGCCACGTCGGCCGGCGTCGCGTCGAAGCCGAAGCCGAGGTCGACGATGTCGGCCCCGTCGCAGAAGGCGCGCTCGACGTCGCCCCGGAGGTCGGGCCGGCGGTGGGCGTCCATCAGCTCGGCCAGCACCTTGCACCGCGAGGTCCCGCCGATCTTCACGCCGCGGAGGAGGAGGTCCCAGTCCGCGTTCTTCTCGATCGACCGGACCTTCCTGTACGCGTCGTCGCGGCGGAGGTCGCGGAGGAGGTCGTCGGCGGGCACATCGCGCGAGAACTCGATCTTGCCGAGCAGCCCGACCATCAGCGGCAGGTCGGCCGCGTGGCGCGGGCCGCGCAGGACCGGCACGCCGGTCTCCTTCTCGACCGACGCGAACGAGGCCGTGCACATCCCCGAGACCACGACGTAGTCGTACCGGCCGGCGCGGACCAGGTCCAGGAGCTGCCGCGGCGTGAGGAAGGACGCGATCTCGCCGGTCACGACCACCTCCGCGTCAAGCCCGGCCACGGCCGCCCGCACGACCGCCTCGGTCGTGGATCCCGTCGGAAAGAGGAGCGGCATCAGTTCTCCTTAATAGGCTCGAAGAGATAAAGTAACCTGATGCTCGCCTGCGACCTGCACGTGCACACGCGCTTCTCCAAGGACGGCGAATCATCGGTCGAGGCCGTGCTTGCCCGCGCCGCGACCGTGGGCCTCGCGGCCGTCGCGATCACGGACCACGACACGCTCGAGGGCGTCCGGTACGCGGCCGGACTCGCGGAGCGCCCCGTCCTCGTGATCCCCGGAATGGAGGTCACGACCTCGGACGGGCACCTGATCGCGCTCGGCGTCTCGGAGCTCGTCCCGCGGGACCGGCCCGTGCTCGAGACGATCGAGCTCGTCCACGCCCAGGGCGGGATCGCGATCCTGCCCCACCCGTACCACCGGCTCCGGCACGCGGTGGGGCTCCGCGATCCCAACGCGATCGCCGCGGCCGACGCGGTCGAGGTCTTCAACAGCCGGTACATCTTCGGCTCGGCCAACCGGAAGGCCGCCCGGCGGGCCGCGCGCCTCGGTAAGCCCGGGGTCGGGGGCTCGGACTCACACCACGCCCGGTACGTCGGGTTCGGCCGCACTCTCGTGGACGCCGAGCCCGAGGTCGGCGCGATCCTCGAGGCGATCCGGGCGGGGCACTGCTACGCGGCGGGGCACATGACCCCGCTCCGCACGTACACGGGCCAGTCCCTCCGGTCGACCTGGCGGCGCGTCCGCCGCCGCGTCCGCAAATGAGGGTCGCGTTCCGGCTCGGCTGGTGGGGGGCCCGGTTCGCCGGGTCCCAGCGCCAGGCCGGCGAGCGCACGGTCGAGGGCGAACTGATCCGGGCCTGCGCCAGGACGAAGGTCTTCGAGGACCCGTACAGGGCGGGCTTCTGGCTCTCGGGCAGGACCGACCGCGGCGTCCACGCCCGGGCCCAGGTCGGCGCGCTCACGACCGACCACCCCGAACGGGTCGGCGAGGTGCTGAACCGCGCGCTCGAGCCCGACGTCTGGCTCACCGGGACGGCTCCGGTCCCCGACGACTGGCACCCCCGCTACGACGTCACGTTCCGGACGTACCGCTACTTCTTTGCCGACCCCTTACTCGACGCGGAGGCGATGGAGCGGGCCGCGGGCCGGTTCGTCGGCGAGCACGACGTCTCCCGGCTCAGCCGGGCCGGGAGCAGGAACCCGGTCCGCCGGATCCTCGCCTCGGGAATTCTTCCCGGCGAAGCGGGCCCGGTGTACGAGGTGTCGTCACGGTCCTTCCTCTGGCACCAGGTCCGGTGCATGGCCGCCGCGCTCGAGGCCGTCGGAAGGGGCGAGCTCGACGAGGAGGGGATCGACGCCCTCCTCTCGGGGGAGTGCCGGCGGAACCAGCCGGCGGCTCCCGCGGACCGGCTCGTGCTCTGGGAGGTCGGGACGTCGTTTCCATTCGCGCCGGTCCGGCTCGATGCGGAGCGGGCGGGCGGGTTCCTGCTCGCGACCGCGCAGGCCCACCGGGCCCGGGCCGGGATCGCGGACCTGCTCCGCACCGGCTGATCAGGCCGGTTTGGCCTGAACGCTAGCCGGGACCAGCCGGTCGATCAGGAACTTCGGGATCTGCTCCGAGGTGTGGACCGAGAGGTTGAAGTGCGCGTCCTGGCCCTGCAGGCCCAGGTACTCGACCTCGAGCGTGAAGTCGAACGAGAGGAGCGAGAATCCCAGCAGGGTGACGGTCGCGTGCTTGGCCGAGATCTCCCGCTTCTCGCCGAGCCGGATGTCGTACGGGACCTTGTCGACGGAGAGGGTGACGCTGTCAGGGGACGGAATCGCGAGGATGGTGATGCCCCCGATCAGGACCGGCTCCGCGTTCGGGAAGATCACGTCGTAGGTGACTGTGTACGGGTACGCGCTGGCCCCGGTGGAGGGGCCGATCGCGACCGAGAAGCTCAGGACCGCGATGATCGCGATGATGAGTATTGCCCCGATCGCGGCGAGGCCGATGGTCAGGCGCCAGTTACGCTTCCGCCGGGCGGGGGGCTCCGGGGGTGCGGACGGGGGCGGCGGCCGCGCCGTGGGGGCTGCAGGGGCCGCCGGCGGAGCCGCGGTGTCCGGCACCTCGGAGGCCGTCGGGCCCCCGCCGGGGATCTCGTAGTACAGGTCATCGTCGGGCATAATTCATCAACTTAGAACTGAAGGCCTTAAGCTTTGTGCCGGTGCCGCACGTTTAAGACGGCGCGAACCCAACCTCTCCAGGATCGTGATGAATCCACTCCCCGTCGAGGAGTACGTCCATAAGTGCACGACCGCGTGCGCGGGCTGCACCTCCTCGCTCTCGTTGCGCTATGTCCTGAAGGCGGCCGGGCCCGATACGGTCCTGGTCGTCCCGGCCTGTTGCACGGCCGTGCTCCAGGGGGTCTACCCGGCGACCGCGATGAACGTGACCGTCTACAATATCGCCTTCGCCGCGGCCGCCGCGACCGCGTCCGGGATGGCCGCGGCCTTCCGCCGGGCCGGCCGGAAGACGAACGTGATCTGCTACGCCGGCGACGGCGGCACGGTCGATATCGGGATCCAGAGCCTCTCGGGCGCGCTCGAGCGCGGCACGGACTTCCTCTACATCTGCTACGACAACGAGGCCTACGGCAACACGGGCATGCAGCGTTCGGGCTCGACCCCGATGGGCGCGGTGACGACCACGACGCCCGGCGGCAAGACCGAGACGAAGAAGGACCTCGACCGGATCGTGGCCGCGCACGACCTCCCGTACATGGCGACGGCCTGTGCCGCGTACCCCCAGGACCTCTACGCGAAGGTCGCGAAGGCCCTCTCCATCCGCGGCCCGAAGTTCATCCACCTGCTCAGCCCCTGCCCGCCGGGCTGGCGGTACTCGGCCGAGCGGTCGGTCGAGGTCGGCAAACTCGCCGTGAAGACCGGGCTCTGGGTGCTGTACGAGCGCGAGCACGGCCAGCTCCGGATCAACCCGGTCTCGAAGGCCGCGATGAAGCGGCCCGCGCCGATCGACGACTACCTCGGCATGCAGGGCCGCTTCAAGGGGATCTCGGACGCGGCCAGGGCCGCGCTCGCGGCCGCCATGGAGCAGAACCACCGGCGGCTCCTCGCCGAGGAGGCCGGCCAATGCTGACGATCGCGACCGGCAACAAGGCCGTCGCGGCCGCCGCGAAGGAGGCGCGCCCGGGCGTGATCGCGGCCTACCCGATCACGCCCCAGACCGAGATCGTCGAGCAGCTCGCGAGCTACGTGGCCGAGGGGTCGCTCGACGCCGACTACATCCCGGTCGAGTCCGAGCACTCGGCCATGGCCGCCTGCATCGGCGCGTCGGCCGCCGGCGCGCGGACCTTCACGGCGACCTCGTCCCACGGCCTCCTGTACATGCACGAGATGCTCCACTGGGCCGCCGGCGCGCGGACGCCGGTCGTGATGGCGAACGTGAACCGGGCGCTCGGGCCGGGCTGGAACACCTGGGCCGAACACACGGACGCTTTCAGCCAGCGCGACACGGGCTGGCTCCAGGTCTTCGTCGCGACCGTGCAGGAGGCGTACGACGCGACCCTCATGGCCTTCCGGATCGCCGAGGACGAGCGCGTGCTCCTGCCCGTGATGGTGAACCTGGACGGCTTCTCCCTCTCGCACATTACCCAGTCGCTCGAGACGGTCGAG
>JADGNL010000158.1 GCA_017883495.1 Methanomicrobiales archaeon
ACGACGAGCCGGGCGCCCTCCGTGCCGTCCTGGAGAGAGCGGCAGGCGAGTGCGACGCCGTCCTCGTCTCGGGCGGCTCCTCCAAGGACGAGCGGGACCTCGGCGCGCAGACGATCGCCGAGCTCGGAGCGGTGCTGGTCCACGGGATCGCGCTCGCGCCGGGAAAGCCGACGATCATCGGCCGGATCGGCAAGATCCCCGCCATCGGTCTGCCCGGTCATCCGGCCTCGGCCTTCGTTGTCCTGCTCGTGGTCGCGGGACCCATGCTCGCGGCCCTCTCGGGCGATCGCACCGACCGGTCGCGACGGGTCCGGGCCCGGCTCGCCGAGAACGTCCCCTCGGCCCGCGGGCGCGAGGACTACGTCCGCGTGACCGTCCGCGACGGCATGGCGCGGCCGGTCTTCGCGAAGTCCGGGCTGCTCAACTCGCTCGTCCGCGCGGACGGGCTGCTCCGGGTCCCGGCCGGGCGCGAGGGGTTCGAGACCGGGGACGAGGTGGAGGTGCTCCTGTGGTGAAGCGGTACCTCGCGGTCGTCTCGCTCGAGGAGGCGCTGGAGACCCTGCGGACCGGCTTTACATTCCCGCGTCCGTCGGAGTTCGTTCCGCTCGAATCCGCGGTCGGGCGCGTGACCGCGGCGCCGGTTTACGCCCGGTTCTCGGTCCCGGAGGTCCACCTCTCGGCCATGGACGGGATCGCGGTCCGTTCCGCCGACACCGCCGGCGCGAGCGAGGGCCGGCCCGTCCGGCTCCTCGACGCGCTCCGGGTCAACACGGGCAACGTGGTCCCGCCGCCGTACGACGCGGTGATCATGATCGAGGACGTGCTGATCGGCGACGACGGCGCGTTCACGATCCGGCGGGCCGCGGCGCCCTGGCAGCACGTCCGGCCCGCGGGCGAGGACATCGGCGAGACCGAGATGGCCGTGCCCCGGGGCCGGCGGCTCCGGGCCCAGGACCTCGGCGCGCTCGCGGCCTACGGCATGGCCGGGGTCGAGGTCGCGACGGTCCGGGTCGGGTTCGTGCCGACCGGCTCGGAGCTGGTCCCGCACGGCCAGCGGCCCGAGCCCGGACAGGTGGTCGAGTCGAACACGCTCTTCGCATCGGCCTGGCTCGACTCCCTCGGGTGCCGGTGCACGCGGTACCCGAACACGCCCGACGAGTACGCGCTGATCCGCGACCGGATCCGCGAGGCCGTCGCCGCGAACGACCTCGTGATCGTCTCGGCCGGCTCGTCCGCCGGGACCCGCGACTTCACGGCCGACGTGATCGCCGAGCTCGGCGAGGTCCTGATCCACGGCGTCGCGATCAGGCCGGGCAAGCCCGTGATCATCGGCAGGGTCGACGGCAGGCCCGTGATAGGGCTGCCGGGATATCCTCTCTCGGCCCTGACCGTGCTCCGCGAGATCGTGATTCCCCTGCTCGCCCACTTCGGCCTTCCCGTAGCGCCCTCCGACGTGGTCGGGGCCGTGCTCGCCTCGCCGCTCACGAAGGAGGTCGGCTCGGACGAGTTCGTCCTCCTCGCGGTCGGGCGCGTGGGCGAACGCTGGGTCGCCGTCCCCCAGTCGCGCGGCGCAGGCGTCCAGATGTCCGTGGTCCGGTCGAACGCGTACCTCCGGGTGCCGGCGCGGAGCGAGGGGGTCGAGGCCGACCAGGAGGTCGCGGTCCGGCTGACCGTCCCGCGGAGCGGCGCCGAGCGGGCCCTGCTCGTGACCGGGTCGCACGACCCTGCCGTCGACGTCCTCGCCGACCTTCTCTCCGCGGAGGGGATCGACCTGCACTCGGCCCACGTGGGCTCGATGGGCGGGATCTTCGCACTCCGCCGGGGCCACTGCCACGCGGCCCCCATGCACCTGCTCGCCCCCGACGGCGACTTCAACGTCCCGTTTCTCCGGCAGTACCTTCCCGACAGGCGGATCCTCCTCGTCTGCGTGGCCGAGCGGCAGCAGGGGATCATCTCGCGAGACGGCCTCGGGATCGAGGCGATCGCGGAGCACACCTTCGCGAATAGGCAGCGTGGGTCGGGGACGCGGATGCTCCTCGACCGCTGGCTCGGCGACCACGGAGTCGACCCGGCCTCGATCCGGGGCTACGACCGCGAGTTCACGACTCACCTCGGGGTCGCGGTCGCCGTGAAGTCGGGCGAGGCCGAGATGGGGCTCGGGGTCTACTCGGCAGCGCAGGCCCTCGGGCTCGCGTTCAGCCCGGTCGCGACCGAGCGGTACGAGCTCGCGCTCGACCCGGCCTCGCTCGAGGACCCGCGGGTGGCCGCGCTCGTGGAGGCGATCTCGTCGGACGCGTTCCGCGAACGCCTTACCGTCATGGGCGGGTACGACCTCACCTGCACGGGCGAGCGGCGCTGCTCGCAGCCCTGAGCGCCGCGAGCGCGGCCTCCCCGGGCGTGGCGCAGGCGACCGCGCCCGGAAGGTCCCAGGACTGGTAGCAGGCGACCGGGATCCCCTCTTTTATCGCGATCGCAAGCTCGGAGAGGGTGCCGAACTCGCCGCCGACCCCGACCACGGCATCGGCCGACTGGACCAGGATCACGTTTCTCGCATGGCCCATGCCGGTCCTGATCCGGATCGAGAGGTGCGCGTTGCCGTCGGAGAGGTCGGGCAGGATTCCGACCACGACCCCGCCGGCATCGCGGGCGCCGCGGGCCGCGGCCTCCATCACGCCGCCCCGACCGCCGGTCAGGACGATTGCGCCGTGCTCCGCGAGCGTCCTGCCGATTGCCCGGGCCGCCGCGAGCAGGTCCTCGCCGCAGACGGCTGCACCGCAGACCGCGATCTGCATGAGAGGGACGTTGGCGTTCCCGCAGAGAAAAGGGTTATCGCCGCCGCAGCGCGGCGAGGAGGGCGGTGCCCGCAACGGCGACGAGGCAGAGCGTCGGAGCGAGCGCGGCCTGCGTCGTGGCCGGGACGGCCGTGGTCGGGATCGAGGTCGCGTTCGCCGTTGCGGTCGCATTCGGCGTCGCGGTCGCGTTCGTCGTCACGTTGATAGTCGCGGTCGCGGTGGCGTTCGGCGCGACCGTCGGGGGTACGACCGAGCTGAGGTAGAGGTCGTAGAGCGCGTCCGTCGTCCGGCTCGCCTCGCCCCCGACCACGAGCCGGTCCGGAGGTGCGGCCGTCACGGCGAGCGCCCGCGACGGACCGCTGCCGATCGCGAACGATCGGTTCCAGACCTCGGTGCCGCTCCGGTCGAGCCGGGCCGCGTACGACCGGAGGCCCCCGGGCGCCTCGACGGCGCCGGCGACGGCGTACCCGTCCACGCCGGCCCGTGCGAGGGCGTAGCCCCAGGTCCGCGCCCCGCCGATCGCGATCCGCTTTCGCCACTGCTCGTTTCCGGCCGTGTCCACCTTCACCAGGACGGCCGCCTGCGAGCTCGCCCCGTCGACGCCGCCGAGAAGGAGCCAGCCCCCGTCCGGGCTCGGCTGGATGGCGTAACCGTAGGCCGTCTCCGCGCCGGACGCGTACGTCCGCAGCCACTCGCGGTTCCCGCCCGACGAGACCTTCACGAGGAGCATGTCGAGCGACCCGGGATGGTTCGCGTCGGTCGAGCCGGCGACGAGGTACCCGCCGTCGGGCGTCGCGAGCAGATCGCGGACGAAGAGGATGCCGGCGCCGACGGGCACGGCCCGGTGCCAGACCTCGCCGCCGTCCTCGCCGACCTTCTGCAGGAGGAGTTCGGGCGTCCCCCCGTTCGGCGAGTCCGTTGTCCCGGCAACGATGTATCCGCCGTCGGTCGCGGACCGGACGGCATCGCCGACGTCCCGGCCGTTGCCGATGGCGTACGACCGGGACCAGAGCTGCCGCCCTTCCGGCCCGAGTCGGAGAAGGGCGACGTCCTCGCCGGTCGGTCCCGCCGAGTCGATCCCGCCGACGACGATGGTCCCCCCGTCCGCCGTCCGGTCGGCCATGATCGGGCTCCCCGCTCCTCCGGTACCGAATGGCATCCGCATTTCGCGGGTCGGCGTGCCGTTCGAGTCCGTCCGGACAAGGTAGAGCTCCTCACCGGTGCCGTTGCCCTCCGCGCTTCCGACCAGCAGGTAGCCGCCGTCGGGAGCTCCGAGCAGCGAGAGCAGGGTCTCGTTCGCGAGCCCCCCGTACGTCCGTTCCCAGACGGCCGGCGGCGTCTGGTTCGCGGCCGGCGTGGTATTGTTCGCGTCGGCGGCCGCAGCGCCCCCCGCGAGCAGAAGGGCGAGGACGAACCCCACCGCGAGTCTGAACAGTACTTGTCTCATTCCACCAGCGTCCATTCCGTGATGAGAGACTATCGGCATCGCAGGGATTAAACCTGTCAGGATCCGCCGCGGAGTCCCCGAACCGCTCGCGAAAAAGTACTTGGGCTGTGACGGACGACGTATAAACCACTCATGGACGGAGAGGGTACGCGGTGAAGGACGTCGCCGGGAGCTACCGGCCGGCCGAGCTCGAGGACGGGGTGCGCAGGTTCTGGGACGAGGAGCAGGTCTACGCGAAGGTCAGGGCGCTCCATGCCGGCGACCCGCCGTTCTTCTTCGTGGACGGGCCGCCGTACACGACCGGCCACATCCACCTGGGCACGGCCTGGAACAAGATCATCAAGGACGCGGTCCTCCGCCAGGTCCGGATGCGTGGCCGGCACGTGATCGACCGGGCCGGGTACGACATGCACGGCCTGCCGATCGAGGTGCAGGTCGAGAAGCAGCTCGGCTTCGTCTCCAAGCAGGAGATCGAGGACTACGGGATCGGCCGCTTCATCGAGGAGTGCCGGACCTTCGCGGCGAAGAACCGCGAGCTGATGTCCGACCAGTTCCGCGCCCTCGGCGTCTGGCTCGACTTCGACAACCCGTACCAGACCGTGACCCCGGACTACATCGAGGCCGCCTGGTGGGCGCTCCGGCAGGCCGACGAGAAGGGCATGCTCGACCTCGGGTACCGGGTCGTGAACTGGTGCCCGCGCTGCGAGACCGCGATCGCGGACGCCGAGGTCGAGTACTGGGACGAGCGCGACCCCTCGGTCTTCGTGAAGTTCCCCCTCGCGGGAAAGGAGAACGAGTACCTGGTGATCTGGACCACGACGCCCTGGACCCTCCCGGCGAACGTCGCGGTCGCGGTCGACCCCGAACTCTCGTACGCGCTCGTCCGCGCCGTGAAGGAGGGCGTCGACGAGCGGCTCTGGATCGCCGAGGACCTGGTCGCATCCGTCCTCAAGCGAGGCCGGTATAAAGACTTCGAGGTCCTCGAGACCCGGCCCGGCGCCAGGCTCGTCGGGACCACGTACCGCTCCCCCCTCGAGGATCTCATCGAGATCCAGCGGACCATGCCCCACCGCGTGGTCGAGGCCGACTTCGTCACGCTCGAGAACACCGGCCTGGTGCACATCGCGCCCGGCCACGGCTGGGACGACTACCTGGTCGGCGTCCGCGAGTGCCTCCCCTTCCTCTGCCCGGTCGACGAGGCCGGCGTCTTCACGGCAGAGGCCGGCGCGTTCGCGGGCCGGCCGATCCGCGAGGCGAACCTCGACGTGCTCGAGGCCCTCGGCGACCACCTGCTCGCGAAAGCCGAGGTCGTCCACCGCTACGGCCACTGCTGGCGCTGCAAGACCCCGATCATCTTCCGCGCGACCTCGCAGTGGTTCCTCCGGATCCCCGAGGTCAAGGAGCAGATGCTCGACGCGATCGAGAAGGTTCACTGGTACCCCGAGTGGGCCGGCTCGGCCCGGTTCCACGACTGGGTCCGGGACGCCCGCGACTGGTGCATCTCGCGCCAGCGCTACTGGGGCATCCCGATCCCGGTCTGGGTCTGCCCGTCCTGCAGCGCCCGGAAGGTCGTGGGCACGATCGCCGAGCTCGAGCTCCTCTCGGGCTCGCCCGTCCCCGACCCCCACCGCCCGTTTGTTGACGAGGTGACCATCCCCTGCGTCTGCGGCGGAGAGATGCGGCGGGTCGAGGACATCTTCGATGTCTGGTTCGACTCGGCCGTCGCCTCGTGGGCCACGCTCGGCTTCCCCGGGAAGATCGAGGCCTGGGAGAAGCTCTGGCCCGCGGACTTCATCACCGAGGGGCAGGACCAGACGCGGGGCTGGTTCTACTCGCAGCTCGGGGCCGCGACCTTCGCGTTCGGCAAAGCGCCGTACAAGTCCGTGTTGATGCACGGCTTCGCGCTCGACGCCGAGGGGCGGAAGATGTCGAAGTCGCTCGGGAACGTGGTCGCGCCGTCCGAGGTCGTGGAGAAGGTGGGCGTCGACGTCCTCCGGCTCTACGTCCTCTCGGCGAACGCCCCCTGGGACGACCTGAAGTTCAACTGGGACGGGGTCAAGACCATCGCGCGGACCGCGAACATCCTCTGGAACGTCTACCGGTTCCCGCTGCCGTACATGCTCCTCGACGACTTCGCACCCGAGGCCGCCGGCGCCTGGGACGGCGCGTACGTCCACCGCCGGTATACGGCGATGGCGACCGAGGACCGGTTCATCATCTCGCGGGTCAACACCCTCGCGCACCAGTGCGCGAACGACCTCGCCGACTACCAGCTCCACCGGGTGGTCCGCGAGCTCCTCTCGTTCGTGCTCGAGGACCTCTCGCGCTGGTACATCCAGCTCGTCCGGCCGCGGATGTGGCTCGAGGGCGAGGACGAGGGGAAACGGGACGCGTACGAGACCCTCTACTACGTGCTCCGCCGCCTCTTCGCCCTCCTCGCGCCGTTCGCGCCGCACCTCGCCGAGGCCTGCTACCGGAACCTCCGGCTCGACGCCGATCCGGATTCGGTCCACATGCTGAGCTGGCCCGAGGGGAACCCCGACCTCGTGGACCCGGTCCTCGAGCGGGCCACCGCGCTCGTCCGCTCGTTCGACGACGCGGTCCAGAACGCCCGGCAGGCCGGAAAGCGGAAGCTCCGCTGGCCCGTCCGGACGGTCACGGTCGTGACCGGCGCGGACGAGGTCGAGGACGCGCTCCTCTCGCAGCTGCCGGTCTGCCGCTCCCGCGCGAACGCCCGCGAGGTCGCGGTCGTCCGCGGCGCCTGGGAGCGGATCGGCTGGCGGGCCGAGCCCGTGATGAAGGCGCTCGGGCCCACGTTCGGCCGGAACGCTCCCGCCGTGAAGAAGCTCGTCGAGGAGGCCGACGGCACGGCCCTGAAGGCCGCGCTCGAACGGGACGGCAAGGTCGTGCTCGGCGAGTACGCGCTCGACGCCTCGCAGCTGACCTTCCACGAGTCCCTGCCCGAGAGCGTCTTTTCCGCCCCAATGGACAACGGCACGGTCTACGTCGACGTCGCGCTCGACGACGAGCTCGAGGGTGAGGGCTGGGCCCGCGAGCTGGTCCGGCGGGTCCAGGAGATGCGGAGGCAGCTCGACCTCGCGGTCGACGACCTGGTCGAGGTCGAGGTCGTGCTCCGCGACTCGCGGATCGCGGCGCTCGTGGCCGACTGGCACGAGACAGTGGGGGCCGAGGTCCGGGCCGCG
>JADGNL010000020.1 GCA_017883495.1 Methanomicrobiales archaeon
GGGAAAGCCGCGCCGCAACGACCTCGCCGAAGATTCTCCCAGATTCGGACGAGCGACTCCGGTTCGCGAGCACGGCCGCCCGATTGGCGGCAGGCGCCGCGGAAGGCTTCTCCCGCACCCAGCGGGAGAGGAGTCCGTGCTCCTCGGCCGCGTACCGCGCCATGACCCCGGCGACGACGACCCGTGCCGGCCTGAGTGTCGCCACGAGCCGGGCGGCCTCGCCCGAGTCGATCACCTCGGGGCCGTGAAGCACCAGGCTACAGCCGGACACGCCACCCGATCTCGAACCGGGCCCCGCACTCGGGACAGCAGAGCACGGCCGGACGGCCCCCGCCGTCGTCGGCGAGGAACGTGACGTGGAATCCTCGCTGATAGCCGCAGTCGGGGCAGACACGGACCTCGCCGGCAGGGTCGAGCGGACGGACAGGTTTCACATCCTCCATGACAGAGATGGAGCAGGCGCCCTCTTCAATCCGCCTGTTGCGGCCCAAAGACCTCGAGCGTGAGATCGAGGGACCGGACCGAGTGCGTCAGGGCCCCCACGCTCACCAGGTCGACCCCGAGCCCCGCGTACGCCCCGATCGTCGCCTCCGTGATCCCGCCCGAGACCTCCACCCGGATACGATCGCGAAGCCCGGCCGATGCGAGCGCGACAAGCGCCTCTTCGACCCCGGCCGGGGTCATGTTGTCGAGCAGAACCATGTCGGCCCCGGCCCGGGCTGCCCGCACGGCCTCGTCGGCCGTCTCGACCTCGACCTCGACCGTCTTATACGCGGAGAACGCCCTGGCCCGCCGGACCGCCTCCTCGATCGGGACGAGCGCGAGGTGGTTGTCCTTGATCAGCACCCCGTCAGAGAGCGTGAACCGGTGGGGGTCGCCGCCGCCGAGGAGCACGGCCTTCTTGTCGAGCAGGCCGAGGCCCGGAGCGGTCTTGCGCGTGGCCGCGACGCGGACAGGCTGACCCCCCGCCCGCGCCAGCGCCGCGTACCGGGCCGTCGTCGTCGCGATCCCGCTCATCCGGCCGACGAGGTTCAGGGCTGTCCGCTCGACGAGCAGCACACCCCGGACCGAACCCTCGAGCGCGAGCACCGTCGCGCCAGCCTCGACCCGGTCGCCGTCGGTCGCACGAAGCGTCGCGTCGACTCCGTAATGGGCGAAGAGTGCGGCGGCCTCGGCAAGGCCGGCGGCGATCCCCGCTTCCCGGAATCGGAGGACCGCGGAGCAGACCCGATCGTCGAGCACGGCATCCGAGGTCACGTCGCCGAACGGCGCGTCCTCCGCGACGAACGCGAGGAGGCGTGTAAGCGGGACTCCGGTCACGTCCCCACCACGATCGGTTCGCCGAGGTCGCGCAGCAGGACCAGGATCGAGAGGGCCGCAAGGTACGACGTCGCCGGGTTGTCCGGGCTCGGCACGTTCCGGATCCGGAGATACGCATCGCCGAAGGGCCCCTCGGCGAAGATCTCGTGGATGTTCCGGTCCACGGCCGGGTCCGCCCAGAGCTCGACCTCGACCTCACGCCCGGCAGCGAGCGCGATCGCGGCCGAGACGTTGGTGTTCTTGGGGAAGGCCTGGACGCACTCGTCGGCCCGTCCGCGAAAGACGAGCGTCCGTTCGGTCAGCTCAAGTCGAAGCGACGCCGGGCTCTTGGTGGTCCTGAGCATGAGGCGGTCGATGCCGCCGATGCGCCCGATCTTGAGGTTGTCCAGCCCCATGACCGCACCGCTCGGAATGTAGACCCGCCGGCCGGATGCAATCGCCGCCTCGCGAAGGCGCGCGAGGAAGGCCGGATCGGCCAGCGCTCCGACCGACATCACGACGAAGTCCTTGCCGGCCCGGAGCACGGCCTCGCCGTGGGTCCGCACCGCCCCGACCGAGGCCGCCTCGACCACGAGGTCGACGTCGGCGGCCGCGAACGCCTCGAACGAGTCGTAGGCCGTCCCCTCCGAGCGCTCCGCGAGCTCGCGGGCCCGCTCGGGCATCTGGTCGTAGAGGGCCGCAATCACGAAGCCCTCGGCGTGGGCCGCGATCAGGTGGCCGATATTGCCGCAGCCGAGCAGCCCGACCCGCATCATGGGGTAGTGTGTGGTCTTCAGAGAGTATAAGATCCGCGGGGCAACAAGCCTGATGTCGCGGGCCGCCGAATCCTGGTGGATGACGACCGATGAGATAGAGTGCGGGTTCGCCGCGCTCCAGGAGCAGATCAGCGCGAACCGCGACGCGATCGCGGAGACCACGGAGGCCGTACAGAAGGATGAGGCCGCCCTGCTTGCTCGGATGGCCGCGACCGCGGCCGCGATCCTGCCGGTGGCCGGCCTCGAAGTGATGGCCCGGGGCAAGGTCGACGGTGCCGGCGAGATGTACGACCAGGGCTACTACCCCGGGAAGATGTTCGTCCTCGCCCGGACCGAGCCCATGCCCTTCCGACCGGACAACCCGGAGAAGGCGGTCACGGACCAGTTCTGTGTGCTCAAAGAGGACGGCACCCTGGCCGAACTGATGTACTCGACCGACACCGTGGTCGTCGACAGCCTGCTCGCGCCGATCTCGCCCGAGGACGCGCTCGGGGTCTACGGCCCCGAACTCCTCTTCATGCTCTACCGGGCGCTCCGGCAGTACCTCGAGGGACAGGATGCTCTGCTCGACGCCCTCCGGACCACGCTCGAGTATCTCCACAGGTAAAATTTATTTGTACCCGAAGATTCCGAATGCGGGCCGGAGCGGGTCCTCCGCGGGGTGAAGGGCCGAGAGGAGCGTCGTCCGGCGAAAGGGCTGGCCTCTGCTATTTGTGTAGGTCACGACCCCCTTCACCTCGGTCACCTGCTCGGGAAGCGGCACTGCATGGATCGCCTCGACTGCGAGCGAGGGGAGATCGGTTTCGACGCCGATCGGAACGACCGAGACGTGTACCTGGAGCGCCGGCGCATTCCCTCTGTTCCTGAGTACGATCGATCGTGCATCCTCGGCGAGCGAGGCCTCGATATCGGGGAGATCGCGGGTGTCGCGCCCGATCGCGAGAGCCATGGCCACGACGCAGGCGATGACCAGGGCTATCAGCGAGAGGTAGGGCGAGACGACGAAAAGGCCGGCCGCGGCCACGAGGCCGAGCACGACGACGATCACGAGCGAGCGCTCCATGAGAAAGAGATCGCCGGGAAACGATAAAAAACAGGGCGTGCATGGGCCCGATGAGATTCGAACTCATGGCCTCCCGGTTATCAGCCGGGCGCACCACCTAGCTATGCTACGGGCCCTTCGGGTTACCCTACTAGATCAATCGTCCCGGTTCTTATAGATTATCGATGGCGTCCGAACAGACGCTTTTGTATCCTCGACGGGGCAATATTCTTGAACGGGCCGCCGCATGCGGTCCGGCACGGGAGTGGTCCATGGCACGACAGTATCTGCTGGGGAACGAGGCGCTCGCCCACGCCGCCCTCGAGGGCGGTGTCGGGTTCGCGGCCGGGTACCCGGGCACGCCCTCGTCCGAGGTGATCGACCTGCTTCGGGTCGAACGGCCCGCGGGCGTCCATGTCGAGTGGTCGACCAACGAGAAGGTGGCCTTCGAGAACGCGCTCGCGGCGGCGTGGTGCGGCGTCCGTGCGCTCTTCACGACCAAGCACGTCGGCCTGAATGTCGCGGCCGATCCGCTGATGACCAGCGCGTACACGGGTGTCACGGGGGGGCTCGTGGTCTTCTCCGCGGACGACCCGTACGCGCATTCGTCCCAGAACGAGCAGGACAGCCGACTCTACGCGGCGATGGCCGGACTGCCCTGCCTCGACCCGACGACGATCGAGGAGGCGCACGCACTCCTCCGCGACGCCTTCGCCCTCTCCGAGGAGTTCGGTCTCCCCGTGATCTTCCGCCCGACGACCCGCATCTGTCACTCGAAAGCCGATATCGAGCTCGGTCCGATCGCGGAGACACCGCGGACGGCGATATTCCGCCGCGACCCGCGGCAGTACGTGGTGATCCCGGCCCATACCCGGGTGCTCCACCACCGGCTGAACAAGAAGCAGCCGCGGATCCGGGAGCGCCTCCTCGAACTCGGGTACAACGAGGGCACGATCCGCGGTCCGCGCGCAGTGGTTGCGGGCGGCATCGCGGCGAGCTACGTCCGCGAGGTGCTTCCGGACGACGTCTCGCTCTTCACGGTCCGCGCCTATCCCGTCGACCTCGAACAGCTCCGCTGCTTCTGCCTCGAGCACGAGGAGGTGCTCGTGGTCGAGGAGGGAGCGCCCGTGGTCGAGGAGCAGGTCCGTCAGGCGGCCGGCTGCGTCCGGGTCTCGGGCAAGCGGACCGGCCATGTTCCCGCGGAAGGGGAGCTTTCCCCTGCCGCGGTCCGCGTTGCGCTCGCGAAAGCAGGCTATCTGGACACCCCTCCGGCGCCCTCCGCTCCCGAGGAAGGGTTGCCGCCACGTCCGCCGATCCTCTGCGCCGGCTGCCCCCACCGAGCGGTCTTTTTCGCGATGCGCCGCGTCTTCAAGGACGCGGTCTTCCCGTCAGATATCGGCTGCTACACACTCGGGCTCCAGCTCGGGGCCGTGGACACCACGATCTGCATGGGCGCCTCGATCACGGTCGGGTCGGGGATCGCGCAGACGGCCGGCGGCGACGTGGTCGCGACGATCGGGGACTCGACCTTCCTCCACACCGGCCTGCCCGGTCTGGTGAACAGCGTGTACAACGGTGCGAACATGGTCGTGGTGATCCTGGACAACCGGACCACGGCCATGACCGGGCATCAGCCCAACCCGACGACCGGGGTGACCGCAACCGGCGAGGTCTCGCCGAAGGTCTCGCTCGAGGCGCTCTGCCGCGCCTGCGGCGTGGCCTGGGTCGAGACCGTGGACCCGTACGACATGACCGGACTCGTCGCGACCCTCCGCGAGGCGAAGGGCCAGTCGGGGGTCCGCGTGGTGATCGCGAAGAAGCCCTGTGTTATCAACGAACGGCGTGCGAAGGTCGCACGGCCCCGCTATGCGGTCGATGCATCGGTCTGCTCGGGCTGCCGGACCTGTCTCCGCTTCGGCTGCCCGGCGCTGGCCCTCGAGGGGGAGACGGCCGCCATCACGGCGCTCTGTTCGGGCTGCGGAGTCTGCGCTGCCCTCTGCCCGCAGGGGGCGATCGGCAGGGAAGGCCGGCCGCCGGCGAAAGGAGGCACGGTATGAGCTACGATATCATGATCGTCGGGGTCGGGGGCCAGGGAACGATCCTCGCCTCGAACATCCTCGGCGAGGCCTGCGTGACCGAGGGACGGTCCGTCCGCGGCGCCGAGACGCACGGCATGGCCCAGCGCGGCGGCTCGGTCGAGTGCTCGGTCCGTATCGACGGCCGGTTCGGCCCCCTGATCGACCCTGGCTCGGCCGACCTTCTGCTCTCGTTCGACCTGCTCGAGGCCCTCCGGTACCGGCACTTCCTGAAACCGATCGGACGCGTGGTGACGAACACCGCGATCATCACGCCCACCCCGGTCTTCACGCAGCAGCTCCCGATGCCGTCGCCCGCGGAGTGCCTCGCGCGGCTCGCGCCGTTCAGGCCGCTGGCCATCGATGCCGGCGCACTCGCCCGCGAGGCCGGATCGGAGCTGGCCCAGAACGTCGTGCTGATCGGCGCCGCCTCGCATCTGCTTCCGCTCTCGCCCGAGTCACTCCTGGCCGCGATCGAGCGATCGGTCCCGCCGAAGACGATCGAGCTGAACCGCCGGGCGTTCGAGCTCGGCCGGGCGGCGGGCACGTAGCCTTCTTTCCTTTGGTCGCGCCGCGAATGCCGGAGGGCGTTCCGGCACGCTTCCCGACCGTCCCCCGAATGTCTAACCCAAACGGCCGGCTCAGCCAGGTGCAGTGCTATGCCGGCGTCGTCGTCGCCATCGCCGCCGGTTCGCGGTCGGCAAAGTACAGCAGCCCGCCTGCAAATACCATAATTAGATTCGGCGGCGGCAGAACGACCGCGGCGAGCGCGTAGTACGACGCCTCCCGGACGCGACCGTCCCTCAGTCTGCGCAGAGCGAGCACGCCTGCTGCGCTCCCGCCGGCTGCCAGCAATGCGAAGAGCAGGCCCCCGGTCGCCCACGCCTCCGGCATCGGCATCCGTCCCAGAAAGACGGCCGTCGCTGCCAGGAGGGCGAGAAGGGTCAGGATAATGCTCAGGATGGTCGAGAGCAGGATCAGGATTCGGGCAAGGCGGATCTCTCTCGTAGCGTTCATTCCGATCAGCAGCGAAGGGGGAAGCGAGTATTTAATTGTGGTGCGTCTCTCGTCGAACGGGGGGTGCGGTCTTCCCGTTCTGAAGAGAAAAGGAGCCGGATGTTGTCGTTATCGACTTCGGAAGAGCCGCGGGGAGATGACGAGCACGAGTCCCAGCAGCGCGAGGGCCGAGAGCCAGGCGAGCGGTACGGCGACGAGGGGCGCGCCGTCCGCAGACACGCGGAGTGTCGCGGCGAACGGGCCGAACGGCAGCAGCCAGGGACTCCAGCCTGCGCCCATACCAGGAATCGCTCCTGAGAGACCGGCGGCCCCGATGACCGAGAGGACGGCGAAGAGATGCCCTTCCGCCGCAGAGGCCGAGAGCGAGGCCACGAAGACGCCGAGGGCATTCGCGCCGATCAGGGCCGCCGGGTACGCGAGCAGGATCATGATGACGGACGGAATCGAGTTTCCTCCGGTCCCGATCAGCAGGAAGAGCGGGGCCAGGAGCTGCACGCCGTCCAGGAACGCGCTCGCGAGGATGTACTCGGCCGCGAGCCCGTACGGCGGGACGGGGAGGACGGCCATCCGTTCGAGCATCCGGCTGTCGCGGAGGTGGATCAGCCGCACCGAGGAACCGAAGACTCCGATGAAGAGGACCGCCACCGAGAAGCCGATAGCCTTCATCGACACGGGAACGGCTCCGAATGCGAGCGGCGCGAGCAGGACCAGGGGCAGCAGGAACTTGAGGGCGACGGCTCGCCGCCCGCGACTCGCCTCCAGGAGCTCCTTCTGCCAGAACCGGTGGGGGATCACGGCTCATCTCCCGGAGATCGCAGAAAGAGATCCCCGAGGGACGGCGCACCGACCTCGAGGCCGCCGATCCGTCCTCCCTGTTCGACCACCTCCGTGACAACCCGGGCGAGGAACGCGGAGGTGCCGCCGTCGGAGTCGGCCCGGCCAAGGACGCGCAGGAACGATGCGCCGCCTCCATCCGTCTCCTCGCTGACCCCCTCGACCCCCGGGATTCCGTTCAGACGGTCAGGGGCGATCGGGGCGGTCAGCCGGATATCAATTCGTATGGCCCGGTCGAGGGAGCGGAGCAGCACTTGCGGCGGCCCGTTGGCGATCACCTGTCCGTTCCGGAACAGGACGACGCGGGTGGCCAGCGCCGCCGCCTCGTGCATGTCGTTCGAGGCGACGATCACGGTCGTCCCCGCTCTTGCCGCGTCCTGCAGCAGGGTATACAGCGTCAGGCGCGCATGGTAATCGAGGCCCATGGACGGCTCGTCGAGGAGCAGGAGACGAGGTTCGTGCGCCAGCGCCTCGATGAGCGCGAGCTTGCGCCGCATGCCGTACGAGTAGGTGGCCACGGGATCGTTCTGCCGTTCCCGGAGATCGAGCAGGCCGAAGAGTATGTCGAGCCGCGAACGGGCCGCACCGGGAGCGAGCCCGTAGGATCGGGCAAAGTACCAGGCATTCTCGTACCCGGTCAGCGGATCCCAGTGCCCGAGGTGGTCGAAGAGGACGCCGATCCTCCGGAACGACCCCCGGTCCAGGCGGCCCTGTCCCCACCAGGCAATGTCACCGAAGTCCTGCCGGAGAAGGCCGGCCATGAGCCGGAGGAGGGTCGACTTGCCGGAGCCGTTCTCCCCGAGGAGCCCGATGATCTCCCCTTCGCCGGCGGCGAGCGTCACCCCGCGCAGGGCGGCAATGGAGCCGAAGGATCTGCTCACGCCGTCGAGGGCGAGGACGTCCCCGGAGCTCATCGGAAGTCCAGCCGCGTCCGCTCGGTCACTCTGACCGGACAGCCGTCGGGCACGGTCTCCACCACGTCGTACACGAGGACCTGGTCTCCCTTCTGAACTGTCGTACCGAGCAGCCGGCTCCGCGCGATATGTCGGTGGAAACCGGGAGCCAGTCGCGTCCGTTTTCTCAGCACCACGGCCTCCGCCTCTTCGGGGTCGGAGGACATTTCGGGAGATGCCGGCCGATGCATGCCGTGGAGTGCGGCCGCATCGGCGACGTCCTGGGGCGTGACTGCAACCCGTCCCTGCTCCCGGGCCGCTGCCTCGATGAGGCGACGGGCCATGGGCCTCGCGAAGGCGGGCACCTGCTCGAGCGCCGTCTCGGCCTCGGGGGTCCAGGAGAGGGGGAGCTCGCCGGTGGCGCGGGCCGGCGCCGGCACCGTCAACGGTTCGGTGGGGGGGGCGACGATCAGCACGTTGCCCGTTCCGATCCGCGCGGCATTGAGCGCATTCGCTCCGATCACCGCCTCGGGGCCGCGGTGAAGCCCCCACCGCCCCACCACGAGCAACGAGGCCTGCTCCGCGGCCGCGAACCGCTGCAGCTCGGTATAGACCTTTCCCTTCAGAACCACCGTATCGATCGCCATCCCACGCTCCATCGCATACGCCTCCCCCCTGACGAGGCCCTCCCGGTAGAGCTCCTCGAGGCCCCGGTCGATGATCGTGTCGTGGAGCTGCTCCTGCGCGGCGAAGTTGAAGCGCCGCTGCTGCTCTTCGGGGAGGGCGTCGGCGATTGTGCGGAAGACGCCGGTGTGGAAGAACGGATCGTAGACGGCGGCCGCGATAAGGGAAGCGTCGAAGGCCTCTGCGATCTCGATGCCGCGGGCGAGCGCGGCGTAGCTCTCGGGGCTCCCGTCCACCCCAACGACCACCGGCCCGTTGTTCCCCATCCAGGGCGCGCGGACGATCATCACGTCGGTCGAGGTCGGTGCCAGAAGGACACGTTCGGTCACCGAGCCGAGAAGGCTCTGTTCGACGGCACCGTGCCCCTGGGCGCCGAGCACCGTGATGTCGGCCGGCGGTTCGCGCATCGCCCGCAACAGCTCCGCGTAGTTCCTGCCTTCGGGCGTGAGCGCCTCGAATGCGACGCCCCGCTCCCCTGCCTCTCGGGAGATCTGCTGCAGGTACGCGTCCGAGATCAGTTGCATTCCGTTCGAGATCAGATCGTCGTGGGTGTCGCGCAACCGCTGGAGCCGTTCCTCTTCCCGGTACTGCGACGGCAGGCCCGGCTCCATCTCCTCGAACCGCGTCCGGTGGAGCTTCGCCGCATACACGTGGCATCCGGCGAGCCGGCATCCCGGGAAGGAGCCGGCAAGTGCTAGCGCCGCCGCCTCCGCGAGGCGCCCATGGGGCGAGCCGTCGGTTCCGACCAGGACCCGCTTATATGTCGGAATACCCCCGTGCGGTACCGATTCCATGTTCAGGCGTCCCCCTGCTCCTCGATCTGCTGCTCGAGCTGAACCTTCTCCTTCGTCTCGGGGTGATAGGCCGTGACCTTGGAGACGGTCCAGAAGATCAGCCACGTGATCGCGATCGAGATGACCCAGACGCCCGCGATCTGGAGGGGCGGGATCGGCGTCGGGGTGTTCTGCGAGACCGGAATGATGTTGTACACGGTCCATGGCGCCCGTCCCGCCTCGCGCACGAACCCCATCACGTTGACGATCGCCGTGCCGAGCAGCCCGGCAAAGAGCCCGGCGACCCAGGACCCCTTCGTGAGGTAGCCCCATTCCCCCTCCTTCTCAGCGCTCGTGAGCAGCACGGCGTCGAAGATCGCGATCACCGCGCCGATCGCGGCCAGGCCGAAGAGCGCCGGGTATTTGTACCGCATGAGGCCGAGCGGGTTGACCCATGCGGTCGGATCGAACCTCAGCGAAGCGCCGAGCCAGGACGGCTGAACGAGGATGAACGCGAGTACGGCCGCGACGATCAGAAATACGCGGAAGGCATTCCGGAGGCGCTTCGTCATGCGCTGGGAGAGGAGCCGGTCGCGGCGGGTGGTGAAGTAGGCGATCACGGTCAGGGCGAGGGCCGAGTACAGGGTCACCATGACGACCATCTCCCAGGCCCGGGCCCCGTGCATCATTACCTCGAACGCGGCCGGCTGGCTCTGCAGGATCTTGGACATGTAGACGTAGCCCAGCACGGACTGGACGGCGAGTCCGAGAACGCCCCAGGCGATGCCGTAGGCCGCGACCCAGTCCCACTGCTTGCGATCCTCGAGCGACGACCGATCGCGATAGTGGAGGACGCCGAGCGCCGCCACCACGAACCCGACGAATCCGATCGCGGCCCCGAGGCGGTGAAACTGCAGCTCCCAGAGGGTCGGGTTGAACCAGAGCTGCAGGGTGTCGGCGATGGGAATGGTGAAGAGGCCCCCACCGGTGTAGGTGATGGTGTTCACCCCCGGGGTCAGCATCCCCGAGGCGAGCATGTCGATCGAGAGGGTCTGGAAGAAGACGTCGAGGATGTACGCGAACCCGAGCGCGAGGTGCCAGCGCCCGCTGATGCGGTCCCAGGCGAACCAGAAGGTGTAAATGATGAAGATCTCGGCACCGAAAAGGATGGTCTCGGCAAGAAGCGGCCACCAGTAGACATGGAATGCATTCGAGGCGAAGGTCGGGAAGAGGGAGATGAAGAAGAACATGCCCGCACCGGCGAAGGTCGCGCCGGTCGAGAAGAGGATCAGGTTGAAGAGGGTCATGGAGCGGGCGAGGTTCAGGTACCGCTCCCGCCGGCTTCGGGCGAAGATGATGAGGGTTGCGACGATGATGATCGAGCCGCCGAGCTGCAGGTTCGCGAAGAGTATGTGCGTCTCCATCACGAACGCGATGAAGATCGAGCGCCCCGACGGACCGAGGCCGACGTCCTGGAGCGGCATCTCCTGGCCGAACTCGGGACTGACGTTCCCCAGCGCTCCCTTCAAGAGGTCGGTCGACGGGATGGTCCCGCCCTGCAGCGGAGCGATGACGATGATGGTGACGGCCAGAAAAACGAGAACCGCGACGACTAGAGCCGACACGATAATAAGCCGTTCGCGGTGCCATTCGGCAATGCGACCCCCCTCTGCGTCCAGCTGGACCATTCGACCAACCCGACTGCGGATGGGGTGTCCGATTATTTATCCTTTATTGAAACTGACTCAATTGGCAATTCTTTTTCAATCAGGAGCGATCTCTCCCGGGTCGGCACTGCCGGAACGGACACTATGAGGCCGTTCGTGGCGGCGACGGGAGTGGTGAGGAGATGGCTATCGGGAGGTCTGAGACGGCAGAGAAGCGGGCGCTCCTTTCTCCGCCGAATCCGCCGTGGAAGAAAAAGGGAATGCCGGTCAAGGTCCGCGGATGCCCGTCGCAACGGAAGAGATCGTCCCGGCTCTGCCCGGCACGGTGCAGGTTCAGGTCGTTGTCGACAGGCCAACAACGACCCGCCTGGTAAAGATCGGGGTTCCGGCCGGACCGTCCGTATACACGGCAACGTTGTGCGGGACGTTCACGTTGAAATGAACGTCGGTGCCACGGAGCCGACCGCTGCCGTCCCTCGAGCTCACGAACCGGGATCGGAGAGGCGAACCCGCCGGCGATGCGCTCGCGGCCGATCGACGGATCGGCGTATCCGGCTTCGTCGTGGATTGATATACGGTGACGGGCGCCGTTTCGGGAGAATTTCAGTCGGCCGGAGCGATGGCGGTCGATGTCGGCGCTGGTGATGCGGGGGCGTCGGAGGGGGGGCCGGCTACCGGATAGCGAATCCGGCGAGAGGATGAACCCAACAATTACGGTAGAATTATACGGCTGCCCGGTTTGCTCGCCAATGGCGGCGTACCCTTCTCGGATCGAATTAAGTCCGAGTCATAACGGTGCCCGAGATCAGATCGGGCGAGACGGCCGTCACGTCCACGGCGTCGATCGCGGGAGGATCAAGCGGCGTGTCGTCTGCATTCACGAGCTGCACCGCGAAAGTATGCGTCCCCGGTGCGACTTCTTCCCATGTGTACGAGGTTGCGGACGAGGTGTTGCATGTCCCTGGCGGAGTGA
>JADGNL010000159.1 GCA_017883495.1 Methanomicrobiales archaeon
GGCCGCGAGCTCGGCGTCGGCCATGGAACGGTCCACGGCCGGGTGGCGGCCGAGGTCCCCGAGCCGGCCGCCCGAGAGGACGCCGACGCCGGGGGGCAGACCGAGGAGCCGGGCGAGCTCGCGCCCGCGCTCGATCAGGGCGACCTTCTCGGCCACGGTCCAGCCCTCGTCCACGCCCACGGGCGCGAGGAGGAAGCGGCGGCCGTCCGCGCACTCGAGGAGGGCGACCCGTTCGAGCCGGTCGACGCCCGTGGCCGACCGGAGCAGGGCGAGGGTTCGGTTCGCTGGGAGGGTACCCCGTACGGCCGCGTCGATCCGCTCCGCGACCAGGTCCCCGATCAGGGCCGCAGCCGGGTCGGGGGAGGCGGCGCAGGACGGCCCGCCGTCCTCGGCGGCCTCGGGCGTGCAGTAGAAGCGGACGAGGATCCCCGGGTCGAGGGCGGCCGCGGCCCGGCGCATCAGGGGCAGATCGCGGGCGCTCGCGGCCCCGATCCCGATGATCACGGGTTTCCGCCCCGGCACGGTGCGAGGCGGGTGATCCCGTCGCCGGCGAAGTCGAAGACCGTCACCTCGCCGTCGGAGCCGGCGATCGAGAGCCGCCGGGAGCCGTCGACCTCGCCGATCTCGGCCGCGGCCATGCCGACCGCCTCGAACCGCCGGCAGACCTCGTCCGCGTTCTCCGGCCGGACGGTCAGGACGAAGCCCATGCCCGGGTACATCCGAAGCCAGTGGTCGAACGTGATACCGTTCACCTCGAGATCGGGCGTGGGAATGCGGTCGACTGCCACAACCGCGCCGCAGCCCGAGACCTCGAGGAGCATTCCGAGCGAGCCGATCAGGCCCGGGTTCGAGATGTCCTTGCCGGCCGTCACGAGCCCGGCCTCGGCCAGCTCCTGCAGGCAGGCGACCTGCGCCCGGACCACCGCGGCGGGCTTCATCGTGACCGAGTCCCAGTTCAGGATGCAGGAGGGGTGGACGCGCCCGTCCAGGTCGACGGCCGCTATCACCCGGTCGCCCGCCGTCGCCGTGTGGCTGTAGATGACCGCGTCGAGCCGGGCCGCGCCCAGGATCGCGACGTCGATCACCGAGTACGGCGTATCCGGGTGGAGGTGGCCGCCGACGATCGGCACGCCGAACTGGAGCGAGGCCTCGCGCATGCCCGCGAGTACGAGGTCGCAGATCGCCTTGTCGGCGATGGAGAAGATGTCGACCATGGCGAGCGGCCGCCCGCCCATGGCCGCGATGTCGTGGATGTTGACGAGGACCGCGCAGTACCCGGCCCAGTAGGGATCGGCCTCCATCAGCCGGGACCAGATACCGTCGGCCGCGAGCAGCAGGGCCTGGTCGCCGTGTCGGATCACAGCCGCGTCCTCGCCGAAGTCCGCGAGGACGTCCGGCGCGTCCATCGAGAACGCCTGGACCAGCTCGCCGATCGCGTGCTTCCGTCGAACCCCCTCGTACTCCCGGATACGGTCAGCGATGAGCGCTGTCGGCTGCGATCTCTCCACGGCGTGCGACCTTCCTTTCTTATCGATTCGGGCCTCATCGCTGATAATTTATTTGATGTCCCGGCCGATCAGTTAAGCATGGACTGGACCGAGCGCTACCGACCGCAGCGGATCGCGGACCTGGTCGGGAACGGCACCTCCGTCCGGCAGATGGTCGAGTGGGCCCGGGACTGGAAGCCGGGCGACCGCCCGCTCATCCTCTACGGCAAGCCCGGCACGGGCAAGACCTCGGCCGCGTACGCGCTCGCCCGAGAGATGGACTGGGAGGTGGTCGAGACGAACGCATCGGACCAGCGGACGCGGGCCGCGATCGAGCGCGTGGCCGGCCAGTCGGCCGTGACCGGCAGCCTCTTCGGGACGGGACGGCGCCTGATCCTGATCGACGAGGCCGACAACCTGCACGGGACGGCCGACCGGGGCGGGGCCAAGGCGATCGTGGACCTGATCAGGACGGCCCGGCAGCCCGTGGTCCTGATCGCGAACGACCTGTACGAGGTGGCCGGCGAGATCCGGACCCGGACCGAGCCCGTCCAGTTCAGGGCCCTGGCGGCGCGGTCGATCGTGCCGCGCCTCAGGCTGATCTGCCGCGAGGAGGGGATCGCCTGCGACGACGATACCCTCCGGGTCGTGGCCGAGAGCGCGAACGGGGACATGCGCTCTGCCGTCACCATGCTCCAGGCCGCGGCCATCGGGCGGACGGCCCTGGACCAGGACTCGGTCCGGACTTCGCAGAAAGACGAGCGCGCGACCATCTTCGAGCTCGTGGGCGCGGTCCTCCGCGACCGGCCGGACGAGGAGCTGATGAGCCTTGCGTGGGAGGTCGACGACAAGCCCGACGCGATCGTCCAGTGGCTCGAGGGGTCGCTCGGGCAGCTCCCGCCGGCGTCGCGGTGCGAGGCCTACCCGGCGCTCGCCGCGGCCGACCGGGCCATCGCGCGGACGTTCCGGCGGCAGAACTACACGCTCTGGCGGTACGCGACCGCGCTCGCGGTCCTCGGGACGGCCCGCGCCGCGCACGGCTCCGGCGTCCATTCCCGGCTCGCGCCGCCGTCCCGGTGGGGGCGGATGGCCCAGGCGCGGCGGCGGAAGGCGGCCCGGACCTCGCTCATGCGGAAGCTCGGCGCCTGGATGGGTGTCTCCCGGGCCGAGCTCCGCGAGTACTACCTGGAGGCCGTGCGTTCGCTCGTCGCGGGCGACCCCGAGCCGATCGCGCGAACGCTCGAGCTCGACGCGGACGAGCTGGCCCTCCTGACCGGCGACCGCGAGCGGTCGGCGGAGATCGCGGGGCGGCTCGCAAAGGAGCGGCGCGAGCTCGAGAAGGCGGAGAAGCCGAAGCGGCGGTCGGCAAAGGAGAAGGAGGAGCCCGCGCCGCCCCACCCGGCCGGCGAGGTGCGGAACCAGTCAACTCTCTTCTGAAGCGGCGCGGTAATACCGGTGGAGGACCACGCCCCCGGCCGCGATCCGCTCGCCGCCGCCGAGCCAGACCTCGTCGCCGAGGTGGTAGACCAGAAGGTCGCAGCCGCAGGCCCGGGCCAGCGCGATCAGGGGGGGGACCATCTCGACCCCGGGCCGGACCGCGTAGATCACGTCCGCGCCGCGGTAGAGGGCGAGGTCCGGAGCGAAGACGTCGTCGCGCGCGAACGGGATCTCCCCCGTCTCGCACGGCCGGATGTCGACGGCGCGCACCCGGCAACCCGCGGCCCGGGCCGTCTCGGCTGCAGTCGTATTCGAGCCGCACCCGACCTCGACCGCGGAGCGGTAGCGGGCGCCGACGTACGCCCCGACCGTCCGCTCGATCTGTTTAATGGGTCCGTCCGTCACACGTACATTGTGCGCTTTGCCCTCTATTGGGATCACCGCTCGCCCGAGGGGCTCCAGCGCCCGATCCAGCGGCGGATCGAGGGGATTCTCGGGGTGAAGGGCTCCCTGATCGAGCCGAACGGCCTGCTCCTGACCGGGTTCGACATGCTCCGCCGGCAGTACAGCGCGCCCGCGCTCCTGACCTGCCTCGAGGCTGCGCGGCGCCGCCGGGGCTGGGAGGACCCCGTCCTCCTGGTCGTCCCCGACGACCTCTACGCCCCCGGCGAGGAGTACGTCTTCGGCCTCGCCCGCCCCGAGCGCGGCACGGCCGTGGTCTCGACGGCCCGGCTCCACAATCACTTCTACGGCCGCGCCCCCTGCGACGACGACCTGATGGACCGGGTCGCGAAGGAGGGCGCCCACGAGGTCGGCCACCTCCTCGGGCTCGAGCACTGCGACGAGCGCGAGTGCGTCATGTACGCTCCCCGTTCGCTCGACGAGCTCGACCGCAAGCGAAAGATGGTCTGCCCGGCCTGCACGGCCCTGCTACGGGGCGGTTGAGGGGCGGCCAGCCGCCTCCCGCTCCTCTATCAGCCCCGCTGCGTTCTGCATCCCGTAGCCGTCGAGCACCAGGAATGCGCCCGCAATGAGTATAATCACGGCGAGGAGCATGATCA
The DNA here is from genome assembly GCA_017883495.1 of Methanomicrobiales archaeon. Lineage (GTDB taxonomy): Archaea > Halobacteriota > Methanomicrobia > Methanomicrobiales > Methanospirillaceae > UBA288. The sequence continues at coordinate 3,986 of JADGNL010000159.1, forward strand.
GGATGTTCAGAAGCGCCTCGGGCTCGAAGAAGGCCCAGTACCCGAGGGCCAGCGAGGCGATGCCCAGGCCGGTCGTGAAGACGAGGCCCTGCGGGTCGCGCCCCCGTGTTCGGATCACGCGGACGAGCGTGACGGCCGCGCTCGAGAGGAACCAGACCGCGAGCAGGAGCAGCAGGAGCACGACGTAGAGGAACCAGAAGAAGTAGAGGAGGACCCCGCCGGTGACCAGGGCGAGCCCGCGCAGAATGTCCTTCTGGGCGAGCTCCGCCCGGAGCCTGAGGCGGATGCCGTTCGCGAGCAGCACCGCTCCGGTCACGACCACGAGGGCCGGGATGATCACGGAGAAGAAGAACTCGGCGTCGAACTCGAGGAGGAGCATCCCTGCTCCGAGCAGGAAGATGAGCCCGCCGATGAGCATCCGCATCCACCCCGAGAGGCGGAGGTCGACGATCCGGGCCACCGGGTCCTCGCGCCGGGCATCCTTCGCCGAGAGGGCGAGGGTCTCCATGGTCTCGAAGATCATCAGCGCGAGCGGCGCGTCGTCGACCAGGTGCATGACCGGGTTCCGTTCGGGGTCGTACCGGTCCATGTGGACCCGGTAGTCCTGCTCCGTCTCGTGGGCGTGGTACTGGCCGTTCCGGTAGCTCGCGACCGTCCCGGGGCTCGGGACGTTGATCGCCGACCGCTTCCAGGTCGGTTCGAGCGGCTCGGTGACCGACTCGAGCGGCACGATCACCTCCCAGACCCCCTGGTGGAGGGGGCCGAGATATTCCGTCAGTGGAGGCATACCGGTGACCTCGTTACGGGATCTCTCGTGCCATGATATTTACATCTGCTGATCTCCCACGGCCACGGGAAAAGATAAAAGGACGGACCGGAAGATAGGGGGTGATGGCCGCCTCGAAGGGGATGTATCTCGCCTATCTCTTCCAGGCGCTGATCGCGGCTAACGGGGTCTACGCCCTCGTCACGGGGCAGTACCAGGCGATGTTCACGGCGTTCCTGATGTTCGGCCTGACCTTCGTGCCGTACGTGGCCGCGGACCGGCTCGACATCCGGTTCCCCTGGTTCGTCTATTTTCTGATCGCCTTCTCGTTCACGATCCACATTTCGGGCTACGTCCAGGGCTGGTACGTCACCTACTACCCATACTACGACAAGGCGGCGCACCTGGTCTCGGCGAGCTCGATCGCA